>JAWLDL010000276.1:0-3894 GCA_041686675.1 Spirochaetia bacterium
TCCTCGAGGCGCTCGGAGATCTCGTGGAGGTGGGTGGCGTAGAGGGTGCGTGTGCCCACCCGCCGGAGCGCGGCAAGCATTTCCTCGGCGACAACGAGGGCCTCCGCGGCGTTCGTGCTGGCGAGGGATTCGTTGAGCAGCAGGAGACTGTTGTCGGTAGTCGTATCGAACATGCCCGCGAGGTCCCCGAGCTCCTGGCTGAGGCGTCCGGTCTCGATGCTTCCCGCTTCCCCCGTGGGGAAGTGAGTGATGACCGTGTCGACCGGACTCACCGTGGCGCTGCGCGCCGGCACGAAGAGCCCCGCCTGCGCCATCACCTGGATGATTCCGGCTCCCTGCACGAAGGTGGTCTTCCCGCCCTGATTCGCGCCGGTTATGACGAGAATGCCGACATCGCCGCCGAGCTCGAGCTCGTTCATGACGATGGCGGCCTCCGCGTTGCGTTCGAGCGAGCGCAGGGCGAGCTGCAGGTTGTAGAAGCCCGAGGCACTGAGTTGACGCTCCGCGGCATCGGCGATGTGCGGGAAACAGGTGGGCAGACCCGCAGCCTCGAGTCGGCTCTTCAGCCGGTGTGCGCCGAGGTAAAAGGAGAGCTCCTGTTCGAGGCCGGCGAGGGGCGCGGTCTCCACCGACAGGAACTCCCTGAGGCCGCGGTGGAGGGATTTTCCGAGCGAGCGAAGCACGTCGTCGAGATCGCGGAACAGCGGCGTGAGCGGGATCTTCCGCTCGGGGATATTGGCCGGTGTCGGCATCCTGTGCAGGGGAGCGCTGACGCGGTATTTCGGCGAGGACTCCAGGGAGTCGAGAAAGCGACCGAGGATGCCGGACTGCTCGAAACGCTCGGGATTCACCGAAAGAAGCGCCGCCTCGACCGGGCGGAAGCGTTCATCGAGGTTGATGCCGATGGTCACGCTCTGTTTCTGCTTGAGCCCCTCTTTCAGCCGGGGTAGCTCTTCCTTGAGAGCGGCGAAGTGCCCGGCCGCCCGGGCCTCGCGGGCGTATCGCGCAAGGGCCCGGAATCCCTCCGACAGCGTGTTTCCATCGTCCGGTGCGTCTCCATCGTCGCGCTCGGCGGCCTCAAAGGCCGCACAGAGATCATCAATACACTCCACGTAGAGCTCGAGCTCCCCGATTCGCCAGACCGCCTGCAGCAGTGGTGCATCGGCATCGCGGACCGAGCGTGAAAACGCGGTGAGCTCGCGAAGCTTCGGCAGGAGAGCCGTGAGGGCCTCCTCGAGCTCCGCGGATTGCGCGATGTCGGCGAGCACCTGCCGGCGGTAGACGATGGTTTCGGGGTCGGCTGGAAGCTCTGCCAGCACCTTCGTGGCCTCGCGCCCGGACAGGCTGCCGCCGGAGAGCTCGCGGGCGAGCAGATCGAGGCCGAGGTCCTCCTGCGTGCGAGGCGGAAGCGAGCGTTCGGTCGAGCTTTCGGTCGAGCGGGGTTTCCCCTCGGGGTGCATCAGGCTCATCATGTGACATTGAACGGTACTACGAGGCTGTACATCAGGTCAAAGCTTTGATATTCGGCCGAAAAAACTTGATAATACAACTAAGCTGAACTATATATTGACGTACGAATATTGTTCGGGTACGACCCGAGGAACCGAAAGGGGTAATTATGGCGCGGTTTACGCATGATGTGATCGTTATCGGCGGCGGAGCAGGCGGGCTCGTGACAACCGTCGGATGTGCGCAGCTCGGTCTCAAGACGGCCGTCGTGGAGCGCAATCGGCTCGGCGGCGACTGCCTCTATCACGGCTGTGTGCCGAGCAAGACGCTTTTGCGCACTGCTTCCACCTATCGCCAGGCGCAGGAGTTCGAACGGTTCGGGCTTCCGCCGGTCGATCTGCCGCCGGTGCGTATGGCCGACGTGAACCGCCGCGTCCAGGGGGTCATCGAGGAGATCGCGCAGCACGATTCCGCCGAGCGATTCGAGAGCCTCGGCGCCGAGGTCTTTGCGGGACAGCCGCGCTTCCTGAGCCCCCATGAGGTGGAGGTGGACGGCCGGACCATCTCCGCGCGCTCCATAGTGATCGCCACCGGCAGCTCACCCCGGGGTCTGCCCATTCCCGGCCTCGAGGAAACCGGCTACATCACCAACCTCGATGTGTTCAGTCTGCCCGAGCTCCCGCGGCGCCTCGTCGTCATCGGCGCCGGACCGATCGGCTCCGAGATGGCGCACGCCTACGCCCGCCTCGGAAGCGAGGTGACGGTGCTCGACGTCGCGTCGCAGATGCTACCGAGAGAGGACGCCGACATGGCGGAGATCGTGCAGCAGAGGATGGAGGCTGACGGGGTCACCTTCAAGCTCGGCGTGAAGATCACCAGGGTCGAGGGACGCGACGGCGCAAAACGCATCCACCTCGAGGAGAACGGTGAGGCGCTCAGCCTCGACGCCGACCAGTTGCTCGTTGCCGCGGGGCGAACCGGCAACACCGACGGCCTCGATCTCGCAAAAGCCGGTGTGGCGGTGGAGCGGGGCTTCATCACGACGAACTCGAAGCTGCAGACCAGCCAGCACCACATCCTCGCCGTCGGCGATGTAAACGGGAAGTATCTCTTCACCCACGTGGCCGGAGCCGAGGGCTCGGTGGCGGTCCGGCGCATTGCGCTGCGGGTTGGCGGTAGCATGAACTACCGCAACGTTCCGTGGGTGACCTACACCGATCCCGAGCTCGCGTCGATCGGCTACAACGAGAAGTCCGCCACCGAGGCGGGTATCGACTATCACGTGGTACGGCAGGAGCTCGCCGCCAATGACCGGGCGCAGGCCGAGGGCGAGCCGGGCGGTATGGTAAAGATCCTCCTCGACCGCAAGGACCGGGTCGTCGGTACCCAGATCGCCGGCCTTCACGCAGGGGATCTGCTGCTGCCGTCGATCTTCGCGGTGGGCAAGGGCTGGAAGCTCGGCGAGGTCATGTCGCCCATATACCCCTATCCGACGCTCGGCGAAATCCACAAAAAGGCCGCGTCCGGCTACATGGCGCCGAAACTGTTCAACACCCGCGTTCGCAGGATCCTGCATGCCCTGTTTCGCTACCGCGGCATTGTGGAGGGCCACGAGTACCACTAGATAGCGCTGCGCTCGCTTGACGTACCGATTGGGTTCTCCTTATAAGTAGAAGCGGAGACACGCCGTAGCACACACGGTTCTCCGAGCTTCTCCTGAGGTAGTTCTTTGCGCATCCGCTATTCGACATCCGAGGACGGCAAACCCGTCCAGCAGGCCTACATCTACACGCGTGACGAACATGGTATCGATCGAAAGCACGTCGATGTCGAGGCGCTGAAGGTGCTGCGCCGTCTGCGTGCCGGAGGGCACAACGCCTACATCGTCGGCGGCGCTGTCCGCGATCTCGTGCTCGGCAGAACGCCGAAGGACTTCGACATCGCCACCGATGCTCCGCCGGGACGCATCCGCAAGCTGTTTCGAAACTCCCGCATCATCGGAAAGCGCTTCCGGCTCGTCCACATCTTCTTCCGCGACCAGATCATCGAGGTCTCCACCTTTCGGGCGGAGGAGTCCGGCGGCTTCAATAACGTCTTCGGTGCCATCGAAGAGGACGTGAAGCGGCGTGACTTCACGATAAACGCTCTCTACTTCGAGCCCGACGAGGGCATCATCCTCGACTACGTGGGCGGCTACGAGGACATCCGCAGCGGCAAGCTCAAGCCGGTGATTCCCATCGAGCGCATCTTCACCGAAGACCCGGTACGGATGGTCCGGGCCATCAAGTACGCGCAAACAGGCGGATTCAAAATACAGGGCCCGCTGAAACGACAGATCAAGCGCAACTGCGAGCTCATGGAGCAATGCCCGGCCTCACGGCTCACCGAGGAGCTGTTCAAGATTCTGTCTTCCGGGGCGACGCGGGCGATCTTTGAGCAACTCCA
>JAWLDL010000277.1:0-3890 GCA_041686675.1 Spirochaetia bacterium
AGTAGCGGCAGTCGGTGTGCTCCTTGCCGGATGCGAGCCGGAGGGACCGACTCCGGCAGACGCTCAGGTTCAGAAGGAGTCTGTCTCCATCGCCTACGTCGAGTGGGCCCGGGCGACAGCCATCAGCCACGTAGCCGCCGAGATCCTGCGAACGCAGGGCTTCGAGGTGGAGCTGCAGAGCGTCGCGAACGCGGCCATGTGGCAGTCGGTTGCCGAGGGCGACACCGACGCCATTCTGTGCGCCTGGCTTCCGGCAACCCATCAGATGTTCTACGGTCCCCAGGGTGAGTTTTCTCACGAAGTGGTAAACATGGGTCCGAATTACTACGGGGCGCGACTCGGCCTGGTCGTCCCGAGTTACGTGGGCATCGACTCACTCGAAGACCTAGATGATAACGCGAACATGTTCCATCAGGAGATCGTGGGCATCGACCCGGGGGCGGGAATGATGCAGCAGACCGAGACCATGATCGAGAACGACACCTACGGCATGGGCGATTGGAACCTGATAGAGGGCAGCGGCCCGACGATGACGGCCGCGCTGGATGACGCCATCCTCGCCGAAGAGCCCATCGTTGTCACCGGATGGAAGCCCCACTGGATGTTCGGTCGGTGGGACCTCAAGATTCTGGACGATCCTGAAAACGTCTACGGAAAGCAGGAGACCATTAATACGATAGTCCGCGAAGGTCTTGCCGAGGACAACATCGCCGCGTTCCGCTTCTTCGAGAAGTTCGACTGGACGCAACTCGACCTCGGACAGGTGCTGGTCTGGAACGAAGAAGGTATGCAGCCCACCGAAAGTGCCAAGCAGTTCGTCAACGAGAACGTCGAGACGATAAACGAGCTACTTCCCGATGACCCCTACTTCTCCGAGATCGAAGGCGCATCCTGAGATAGCTTTTTGAGCGATGTACGGTGTACAATGCAGCACCAGGAGGTGGCCCGATGACCGCACTGGTCGCAGACAAGCTGCCCGATGATCGCATCAGTGCTCTCGAGGCGCAGGGATGCACCGTCGTATATCAACCCGACCTGAAGGACGACGCGCTCGCGGAGGCAATGCGCACCCATGAGCCCGACATCCTCATCGTCCGGTCCACGAAGGTACCCGCAAAGGTGATCGAGGCCTACGCGGGCCTGAACCTCATTATCCGGGCCGGCGCAGGGTATAACACCATAGACGTCGACACCGCCTCAGCGCGCAGCGTCTATGTTGCGAACTGCCCCGGGAAGAACTCCGTTGCCGTCGCCGAGCTTGCCTTCGGCCTCCTGCTCAGCCTCGACCGTCGCATTCCCGATAATGTTGCCGACCTCAGAAACCATGTGTGGAACAAGCAGGAGTACTCCAAAGCCGCCGGACTGCGGGGGCGCACCCTCGGGGTGATCGGCCTTGGTCGCATCGGCAACGAGGTGGCCGCCCGGGCGCGGGCCTTCGGCATGCCGGTCATCGCGTGGAGCCGGTCGCTTACGCCGGAACGAGCAGACGAGATCGGGGTACGCTACGCGGCATCACCGAAGGAGGTCGCCGGAGCTGCCGACGCGATCAGCGTGCACCTCGCGGCAACCGGGGACACCCGCGGGCTGCTCGGAGAAGAGTTCTTCGGAGCGATGAAGCCGGGCGCGTATTTCATCAACACCGCCCGCGCTGAAGTCGTCGATGAGGATGCCCTGCGACGGGCCGTGGAGGAGAAGGGCGTGCGCGTCGGCCTCGATGTGTTCGAAGCCGAGCCCGCCGGAAAGACAGGTGCGGTGGAATCCGCACTATTCGAGCTGCCCAACGTCTACGGCACCCACCACATCGGCGCGTCCACCGAGGAGGCGCAGAACGCGGTGGCCGACGAGGTCGTGCGAATCGTCTCGCACTACATGCAGTCGGGCAGCGTGCCGAATTGCGTGAACACCGCCAGGCGCACCCCGGCACGGTTTATCGTGTCCGTGCACCATCGAAACCGCGTGGGCGTGCTTGCCGCAGTGCTCGGGGTCATCAAAGAGAACGGCATAAACGTCGACGCCATGGAGAACGTCCTCTTCGAGGGTGGCGAGGGGGCCTGCGCCAACATCCAGATCGAGGCCGAGCTCTCAGCCGATGCGATCGCTCAGATACAGGAGGCGAGCGCCGACGTCCTCTCGGTGAATATGCACGAAATCACGTAGCGGGAAGCTTGCTACCCCACCGACTCGTCGGGGACCCGGAGCCACTTGATGCGCAGCGGCTCTCCATCAACCTCGACCATGTCCTTGAAAAGCTCATCGGTGGAGGTGATGCGGCCGAACTCCCATCGCTGCTTGCGATAGTGCTCCGCGGTAACCTCCTCGTCGTCGCTGAAGTGAGGCATGTAGAGTACCATGTCGCCTACCGACAGCTCGGCCTTCGACGGCTTGTGCGTTCGCAGGACAAATCGCGTCCACATCTTGTCCCCGTCCGCGAAGAGCACCTCTGCCTGGTTCTGCGTCGCCTCGCTCGGCGGCGTGATGATCTTGGCCGCCTTATACGAGTTTGCCGTAACCGTGTCCCTCTCGGTGTAGCTGCAGAGCTGCTCTCCGGAGCGAAAATCGACGGTACCGGCCTTTGCCGACACGCTACCGGCCCGGTCGGCAACTCCCTTCACCGTGCCGGCGCCGTCCGCGACAGAGTCCATCGTCTCGCAGCCCGCTGCGAGCAGCAGAACAGCAATGAGAAGAACGATGACCAGCGCCGTAACACCTGTCTTTGCCATGGCTTTACCTCCTCGTAGATAGCCCGCACGTGCAGCGAGAGCTGCGCGCGCCACCTACGAATCAACGGTACACGAGAGGCGAGTGCGAAGAAGTGGGTTGATTCGCGACTTGAATCATAGCGGCCCCTGCCGCGAAAACAAGCGAAAAACGCGAATCAACTACTAGAAGTCGAGCCTGATAATAACGCCGGCTCTCACCAGCCACGAGGTCTGGTCCACCGAGTAGGTTTCGTCCCCCGCCTTCTCGAGATCCTCCGAGGTGCTCCAGTGAACGGTCCTGCGTGCCAGCCCCGCATTCACCTTGACGGCGTCGGTCAGATGATAGAGAACGTCGATGTAGGGAGCCCGTTCGTACACGGGCTGATCGGAGAAGTTCAGTGCCGCGTAGAGCCCGTAGGCGGCCGAGACATTGAGCACGGGCCGGCGGTCCCGGACCCAGAAGTAGGTGAGCTGCGGCCGAATCAGATAACTCTGCTGCTCGTTGAAGGTGTTGAAAAAGTAGCGGTTTTTGAGCGCCAGAACCCAGTTCTCGCCCGGCATGAACTCCAGCAGAAATCGCGGCGTCACGTCCCCTATCAGTACCTGCTCGGCCCGGTCGGTGCTATCCTCCCACTCCCAGCCTCCGTCGTCCAGCAGAATCCAGTCGTCGTCGTGGCGCGCCCCCCATTGCAGCCGGTAGAAGGCGCCGGCCTTCACGTTGCGGTGCAGGCGGTAGTAGCTGCCGAGGGTCAGGGAGCGGTAGCGAAACTCGAAGTCCTCGCCCTCGAATCGACCCGTAGCCTCAACCATCGGCTCCCAGGCCTCATGGCGAAGGAACAGGCGCGCGCTCGTCTCGAGCTCGGTGAAACCGTCCGGCGTCGGCGGGACATGCTCGGAGGCCGCCGGGGCGACGGCAAAGAAGCCGAACACGGCGGCGATGAGCACCGAACGGGAACGTCGGCCGGGCCGCGGCGACCCGGGCAGCGCCAACCCGGCCCGCCGGCCGAGCCGCAGCAACCCGGCTGCCGGGCGGCTAAGGCGTGTGTCAATCATAGTCCTGATCCAGGAGGTCGGCGTAGGCCTCGTCCAGGTCGGTGTCGTCGAAGACCTCGCCGCGGTCGGGGTCCATGTTCCAGTTGAGCTCGCGCGTCCAGTCGTAGGGCTGCGCCTCTGTGAGACGCACGCCGTCGA
>JAWLDL010000278.1:0-3883 GCA_041686675.1 Spirochaetia bacterium
TTCGGATAAATATCGTGTTAGCCGTCGTGGATGTTCTGCTGCTCGCAGCGGTCATCGTGCTGTTCGTCATGCCCGGCGGTGGCCTCGACATGCTGTTCGGCGACGACGAGGAGCCCGCACCGGCGCAGGCCGAGCGCGAGGTCGAGCCCGAACCGGCGCCCGAGCCCGAACCGGAACCTGAGCCTGAGCCGGAACCGGAACCCGAGCCGACCGAGCCCTCAGAACCCGCGGTGGTTCCCGCCGAGCGGACAGTCAGCGCCCGCCACACCGTCGAGTCAGGCGACACCTTCTACGAGATCTCCGGCTCTTACTGGAACGACGAGCACCTCTGGCCCGATCTCTATATGCTGAACCGCGAGCGCTTCCCCGATCCCGACCTCATGCGCCCCGGAGACATCGTCGAAATCTACCCGAGCCTTGCCTCCGACGGCGAGCTCTCGCAGGCCGACATCGAGCTGCTGTCACAGGCGTATGTCGACACCTATCGCGTCTACCGCACCCTCGGGATGGAAGCCCTCGAGCGCGGACGTGAGCGCGGAAGCCGCTACTGGATCGTGCGCTCCCGGATCAAAATCAACAAAGCACACTGGCTGCTGTACTCCGGCCACCGGTTCAATCGGGACCTCGTCGAGGAGTACGCCGACAGCATCGATGAGCGTGATCTGCGCGTCGTGCGGGGGTACCTCGAGCGGTTCGGCTATCCTGATCCGTAAGGCGCGTATCATGCGTGCCTGTATCGCAACCGTCCTGCTCATCCTTCTTGCGGTGGGCTGCCGGATGCCTCCCTTCGACGCCGGGTTGTCTCTCGACGTGGCCGGGGTGGGTGATGAGCCCTCGGGCTCGGCAGAGCTCTTTCCCGACGTCGTCGTTGCCAACGCAAACAGCCAACTTGACCGCGTGTACGGTGATTTTGACTCAGGCGCGTTCAGTCTCCTCTCCGATGTCGGCCTCGACGCAAATGACTCTCAATCGGTTGAGCTCGCCTACCTAGACGGTGACCCCCATTTGGACGCCGTCGTCACCAACTTCGGGTGGGTGAATCGGCTCTATCTCGGCGACGGGTCCGGTGGCTTTTCCGCCGGCGTCGATATCTCCAGCGTTCAGAACGACAGTTATGGAATCGCGGCGGGGGATCTCAACGGGGACACCCACACGGACCTGTTCATCGCGAACGCGGGGCAGGCAAACCGCGTGTACTTCGGCGACGGCACCGGGCTATTCACCGGCAGTGAGGCCTCCACCGATACGAACAATAGCTGGGACGTTGTGCTCTCGGATTTCGACTCGGACGGAAACCTTGACGCCTTCGTGGGTAACGAAGGCACGCCGAACCGGATCTATCTCGGTGACGGCACCGGCAGTTTTCTGGCCGGAGCTGACGCAACCGGCCACACCTACAACACCCGGGGCGTGGCGTTGGGTGACTTCACCGGGGACGGCCGCGCCGACGTGTTTGCCGCGAACTTCGGCTTTGCCGATCCGAATCTTCTCTACATCAGTGACGGGACGGGCGGTTTTTCCAGCCTCAATGCATCAACGGACACGCTGCCGAGTACCGCCGTCGCCGCAGGCGACCTGAACAACGACGGAAACCTCGACGCCTTCGTTGCCAACGATTCCGAGCCGAACCTGGTCTACCTCGGTGACGGCAGCGGGTCTTTTGTTGTATCCCAGGCCTCGGCCGCTGCGAACGCGAGCATGGACGTAGCCCTGGCGGATTTCGATCTCGACGGGAATCTCGATGCCTTTGTGACGAACTTCGGCGGGTCCAATCGTGTGTACTTCGGCGACGGTACGGGCAACTTCCCGACTGTGGTCGCGGCCTCCGCCGATGCCCGCAGCAGCACCGGGGTGGCGGTGGGAAATCTCAACAATCAGTAGGTTTCGGCGGGGCGGTCCAACCTCGCCGCTGCATTGCCGTGCGATCTCTCGATTGACAAAGCAGCGACCCGTTCGCTATATTGACAGTCCGAACAACAGAACAGGGAGAGATGTCCGAGTGGTTTAAGGAGGCGGTCTTGAAAACCGTTGAACCGCAAGGTTCCGTGGGTTCGAATCCCACTCTCTCCGTGTGGACAGAAGAATAGTGGAGAGGTGCGAGAGTGGTTGAATCGGGCTCCCTGCTAAGGAGTTGTACCCTGTCCGGGTACCGAGGGTTCGAATCCCTCCCTCTCCGTGAGACCGTGTGCCCATAGCTCAGCTGGATAGAGCGTTAGATTGCGGATCTAAAGGTCGGAGGTTCGAATCCTCTTGGGCATACCATTCGAAGGCCGCCACATGAGTGGCGGCTCTTTTTTTTATCGAAGTGGTAATAATTATCGAAAATGGCCCATATTGTTATTGACCTCGGTGCCCAAGGCGCATAGAATTCGCCTCAACTCAAACTCCGTAGGAGGTAAGGTAATGAAGGCAGTTTCGAAAGCAGCCGCTTTGGCACTCGTGCTGGTGTTGGTTCTCAGTGGCTGTGTGACGCACGTGCACCAGGTAGGCGACGGCGCGCAGGGCGGCCAGTCCGAAGAGGCGGTTCAGTGGTATGCGCTCTGGGGTCTCATGGAGCTCAACGAAGTGGACTCGAACGAGATGGCCGGTGATGCCGAAGACTACACCATCACCACTCAGTACACGTTTATCGACGCTCTCATCAGCGCGGTAACTCAGTATGTCACGATCTCTCGACGCACTGTGTTGGTCGAGCAGTAAGAACTCTTGCAGTGAGCGGCTCCCCTCCGCGGGGGCCGCATCACGTTTCCCTTCACCCTATCCTATGCACACACCACTGCGCTTCCCGGTTCTCCTTCTTGTCACCGTTGTTCTCTTATCCGCCTGCGGTGCCTCCGAGCGCCCGTCTACGGGCGACGCAGAGACCGCACCGGCGTACTCCTTCAATGTTGATCCCGACCTTCTCGGGGAACAGTATGCAGACCGGACGCTCGGTCTGCAGCTCTCGCCACCGGTCGAATGGACCGAGGCACCGGCTGCACTCAGAGATGAGATTGCAGAGCGGGTTGCCGAGGACGCGGAGGTGGCCGATGCGGAGACCGCGCTTCGGGCGCTTTTCGTGGAGCGCAACTCCGGCTCGGTACTCGTTATCTACGAGCCCCTCGAGCGGGATGACCCCGGCGCCGTCTTCGATCAGTGGGTCGGCCCGGCGGCCGAGAGCGCGGAGTTCCGTCACAACGGGCTCGACTTCTACCAGGCCCGCGTGGTAACCGAAGGAAGTGTACGATTCACCCTCGTCACCGAGGCACGCAACGACGTCGTTGCGGTCATTCAGTACATCCTTCCCCAGAGCCGCTTTCAGGAAATCGGTCGGCGCATCGAGTCCTCCATCGGCTCGATAGAGCCCTTCGGCGGCGGAAGCTGAGCGCGCTTCCCGCAGTCCCCCGGAGGCTCCCGGCAGTTGAAATAATCGCGGAATCCCTTTACATTGTGCCACGGAGAGATGGCCGAGCGGACGAAGGCGGTGGTCTCGAAAACCACTGAGCCCCTCTGGGGCTCCGAGGGTTCGAATCCCTCTCTCTCCGTAGCGTCGTTTGAAGTAAGGAGAGATGACCGAGTGGCTGAAGGTGCTCGCTTGGAAAGCGAGTGTGCCCTATCCGGGTACCGAGGGTTCGAATCCCTCTCTCTCCGATTCGGCCCCTTCAGTGTTGAGTGCCAGGCCCTGCGCAATCGGCTATCGCTGAACCCCGTCAGGCCCGGAAGGGAGCAGCGGTAGGCGACCGGTCGGTGTGCCGCAGACGGCTTGGCAGGAGCTGAAGGGGCTTTTCTTTTTTGTGACGAGCCATCAGACGAGCCATATGAATTACGAGGTAACGGCCACACGCAAACGGCCACGGAATTTCGACCAGCTCATCGGGCAGGAGTTCGTGGTCTCCACGCTCAA
>JAWLDL010000279.1:0-3883 GCA_041686675.1 Spirochaetia bacterium
GCGCACTGAAAGCCTTCCCGAGACCGTGGCCCCGGCCGAAGACCGGGCGGTCACCGCCTGCCCGACGGTAACACCGGCTATGTCCTTGTCGCTTACGCGTGCCTCGAGGACGTAACCGTCGCGCCCCACGACCACCGCCCCGGCGTCGCCCGCGCGCACCTGCTCCTCCGCCTGGACCATCACTTCGGAGACCACCCCGCCGATGCGCGCCTCGACCGCCGTGGGACGAAAGGTCTGGCCGACCTCATCGCGCTCTATGACAAACAGAACCGTACCCGGCTCGACCCGGTCGCCGGGCTCAACGGCGATATTCCGCACGATGCCGGCAACGGGCGCCGCGTGCGTGATGCGGGTACGCGGCCGCAGACGCCCGCCGACCTCGACGCTTCGGCTGCGGGTGTCGACCTCGGCGGCAGCAGTCGGCCACGACGGGGCGGCCTCGGGTCCGGCGGCAGCGCTGTTCCCCCCGGGGCCACCGCTGCCGCCACCCTGGCCGCCGCCACCCCCCGCGCCCCCGCTCGTCCGCGCCGGGGCGCCGGAGGACGCCTCCCCGCCCGCTTCACCCTCCTCGCCGGCGGCGCTACACCCGGCGAGGAGGATCCCGGCCCCGAAAAGGACAGCGACGGCACCCGCCAGGAGGGCTTTCCGGCGACCTGAGATTCGGCACCGCGGGGCGCCGGCCCGGCGCCGGCAGCCCCGCGGACGGCGGGCGGCACCCCCGCGGCTGCGGCCGTGGGCCGCGTCCGTTGAATGGTTCATTCGATATCCTCCGCAAGGATTGCTCCGCCGGCGAGCGCGTCGAGCTCGACGAGGGTCATGACGATGTTGTAACGCTCCTGCAGCAGATCGATCTCAGCGTCCTCCCGGTCGGCGCGCGCGTCGTCCACCTCGAGAAGCCCGACTCCGCCGGATTCGTAGACGGCCAGGGTCTCCTCATACCGGGCCGCGGCGATCTCCGCCGCCTCCTCGAGAATCTCGAGCTTCTCCCGTGAGACCAAGAGTCGCGAGGAAAGATCTGCAGCCCTTCGCCTGAGCTCGATCTCCTGCTCCTCGAGGTCGATGCGGGCCGCGTCGACGGCACGGTCGGCCGCCCGCACTTCGTTATCTCCCGCGGACCTCGGGATGAGGGGGTCGAGCGGCACGGTCAGTCGGAAGGAAACGCTTCCCGTGCGCCAGGTCTCCGGATCGTTCCACAGCTCTGCGTCGAAAGCGGGGGAGATGCGCGGACCGTAACTGTAGCTCGCCGAGAGTCGGGGTAACTTCGTGCCCCTGAATGTGATTGATCTCGAGGTCTCGCGTCGATCAAGAGTGAGCTCGGCGGCCTGCAGTTCGAGCGAGTTGGCAAGGACCGTCCGCACGATCTCCTCGTCGGCGAGCTCGACCTCGGGGCTTCCGATTGCCCCGTGGAGCCGAAGCTCGTCATCAGGAGAGAGACCGGTGAGTTCCTTGAGGGCGGAAAGCTCCGAGGCGAGAACCTGGCGACGACTGAGAAGCTCGGGTCGCCTGCTGATGGCGGCTGCCCGGGCGTCGAGGAGGTCGAGCTCGGAGGCGCGACCGCGCTCGTAGAGGGCACGGACCTGTTCGAGTTGCTGCTCGGCGAGCTCGACGTTGCGCCGCGCGATCTCGATTCGACGCTCGTTGAGGAGCGCCGCATAGAAACGTTCTCGCACCCGACGGGTGAGAGCGAGATAGGCGCGCCGTTGGTCGAGAACGGCGGCATCAAGCGCCTGGGTGCGGCTGCGAACCCGCTGATCGAGGTCCGGCGAGAGGCCGAGCGATGCCGATGCGCTGAGCCCGGTACTCCAGGGGGACTCGGGGCCTTCGTCGAACATCGACCGCGACAGCGAGCTGCCGAGCTCGAGGCTCGGAAGAAGGAGATTCCAGCTCGAGCGCTCCTCCCCGCGAGCTTCCACCACATCGAGCGCCCGGCGCCGCAGCTCCGGGTCGTGCCGCCGCGCGGCCGACAGAGCCTCTGAGAGCGTCCACGAGTAGGAGTCGGCAACCGCCGACACCGGCACGAGGGTGGTAAGTGAAAGCACAAGGAACAGTACAGGGATAAGAGCGCGTCCAGAGAATTGACTCATTTCCGAGAAGATGGCCAACCTGGACGTGATAATCAAGACCTTCGGGCGTAGCGGCCCCTGCGGCGGTGCGCGGCCGGCCTGCGCCACCCCCTCCCGATAAAGCCCGATTATCTATAGGATGGGCGGACCATGGAGCACACCCGACACCCCGGCTCACCGGCGGCCATAAGACGTTTTCCCTTCGACCCGCGCCGCCTGCCCTTCTTCTACGGATGGGGCGTCCTCGGCTTCGGAACGCTCGGCATCCTGATGAGCTCACCCGGGCAGACGGTGGGCGTGTCGGTGTTCACCGACTTCCTCATCGAGGAGCTCGCCCTCACGCGCACGGGCCTCAGCCTTGCCTACCTCGCGGGCACGATCGGAAGCGCCCTCATGCTCGCTCAGGCCGGGAGGCTCTACGACCGCTTCGGCGGCAGGCTCGTGGCAACCGTGGCCGCTGCCACCCTTTCCCTCGTGCTCATCGGGCTCACCTTCTCACCGCAGCTTGCCGCCGCCGTCGGCGGGCCGATCGCCGCCTTCGTCATCATCGCCGTCGGGTTCTTTCTCCTGCGTTTTTCGGGACAGGGAATGCTCACGCTCGGTTCACGAAACATGGTCATGGAGTGGTTCGACACGCGCCGGGGCCTCGCAAACGCCGTCATGGGCGTCTCCATTTCCTTCGGGTTCTCCTATGCACCGCGCGTCTTCGACGACGTGATCGGGGCCTTCGGGTGGCGCGGAGCCTGGCATCTCATCGCCCTCCTGGTCGCCGGGTTCGCCCTTCTCGCCTTCCTCTTCTACCGCGACACTCCCGAGGCCCACGGACTCAAACCCGACGGCCCCCTCGCGGCAAAGAGCCGCCGCACCCATGCCGAGGCCCATTCCGGGCGGGAGTTCACCCTGCCCCAGGCGCGGCGCACCTACGCCTTCTGGGTCTTCGCCGTCTCCCTTTTCCTTGTCGGGCTTGTTATGACCGCCTACACCTTCCACATCGTCTCACTCTTCTCCGACGCGGGGATGTCGCGCGCGCAGGCCGTTTCGGTGTTTCTTCCCGCCGCGGGTGTGGCCGTAATAGTGGAGTTCTCGGGAAGCTACATCTCGGATTTCATCCGGCTGAAGTACCTCGCGATGGTGCAGCTCCTCGGGCTGATCATTCTTTCGGTTTCGATTGCGGTGCTCGCGCCCGGCCTCCCGGTCGCCGGCCTCATCATCGGACAGGGACTCATGCAGGGCGTGTTCGGCATCCTGGCCAACATCACCTGGCCCCGGTTCTTCGGGCGGGCCCACCTCGGTGCCATAAGCGGATTCGCCATGTCACTCAACGTGGCCGGCACCGCGGTGGGACCCTACGTCTTCAGCTTCGGCCGTGACATCTCGGGGGGCTACGGCGGTGCCGCGCTCATCTGCGCGGCGGTGGCGGTGGGCCTCCTCGTTGCGGTTACGCGGGCTGATCGGCCTACCTGACGAACACCGGAGAGCCCCAGGCCCACTGGTTGTTCTGCTGGCGGACCCGCACATAGACGGAGTCGCCTGCGCGGAGCTCGGGCGTGAAGTCGGCGAGGACGAGATCCCACATGAGTTCCCATTCGGCGGGGAGACGATGAAAGAGCCATGCCGCTGAGTCGATCTCGTGGCGAACGTGCCCGCTCTTCCCACCGGCGAGAAGTCGCTCCGGCGTCGTCTCGGTGTAGACGCCGTTCAGCCGCGCCCAGATCTTCGCCTCGAGGGGGATGCGCACGTCGAGGCATACGCCCTGGGTGCCGGGGGTGGAGCTGGTGGGATTCCCGTAGGTCATCGTCTCGAAGTGCACGCTGTGCTCG
>JAWLDL010000280.1:0-3878 GCA_041686675.1 Spirochaetia bacterium
GGGAACGGCGCTCGTGCGGCCGGGCATGGGTGAACCAGGGACGGGCGGCGAAGCGGCCGCGAAGTGGAACCAGGACTTCGCGACCGACAATCTCCTCGAGGTCGAGAACGAGGCGTTCGCCGACATCGTGTCGCGCATGGTCGAGGGGGAAAGCGGCATCGCGCGTTACGAGGATCAAAGAGGCGAGACAAACTACCTCGTGTACTCACCCATTCCGTCCATCGGCGCATCGCTCGGTACGATTGTGCCGCAAGCGGAGATCCTGCTTCCGGTACAGGACAGCGGGCGACTGCTCGTGATCGCCGTGGGGGTGGTGATCGTGGCTGCTCTCGGTCTCGGTCTGTTCGTAAGCTCTCAGGTCACGCGGCCGATCGAGGAGCTCACCGTGCTCGTCGACAAAGCAAGCCGGGGTCTGGTCGAAGTCCAAGAGATCCCCGTAAGAAGACGTGACGAGGTTGGTAGCCTCGCAGCCTCCTTTAACCGCATGCTCGAGAACCTCGGCACGGTGTTGCGCGAGCTCGAAAAGAAAGAGAAATCCTGAGGCATGGAACTCGCACTTCTCTGGCCCAAACTCTTCGTTCTCCTGCTGCTTGCCCTGCTTCTCTACCGGGTCGCAACGCTGCCGTCGGTGGCGACCGGCCGCGAGGGGCTGTGGCCACTTGCCGCGGTGCTCGGAATTCTCGTGGCACGCGACGTGGTCCTCGCGCTTACGGGCGTATCGCTCATTCTGCCGCTCTCCGGCCTCGCGGTCATCGTGATGTACCTGCTGTGGCTCAAGACGTTTACCGGCTGGACGATCACCGATCGCATCTACGTGGTTGTGAACGTCCTGGCAGTGGTTGGAGCCGTTACCAACAGGCTTCTCGATACCCCGGTCGAGGTCGGGGCGTTTCACTACGGGCTGTGGATCGAGGCCAACGTGGTCTATCTTGCAGTGTCGCTGGGTCTGGTATCACCGGTGACAAACGAGAACGCGCGTGTGGTGCTTCGCACTCGCTTCGTGTTGCTCTCCGCACTGGCGCTCAGCCATCTTGTGCTGCTTCTCTATGGCTATGAGGCGCCGCTGATTCACCAGGCGCTGCTGCCCGCCTCCTACTTCGCTCACGGGGCGGTCATCATCGCCTATTATCGCTGGTTTCACGAGCAGGAGCGTGAATCGGTGGCGTATTATGCGGCGAACCTCGAGTCGATGTTCGACTTCATGAAAAACCTCGGGAGCGCCATATCGCGCCGGATCGAGATGTCGGAGGTCCTCGACATTATCGTGAACGCCGCCTCGCGTAACCTCGGCGCGGACGCCGGTGCAATCCTCCTCGTGGACGAGTACGAGGATGTGCTGCGCGTACGTGCGACGCAAGGTATCTACCCGCCCCTCTATCCGGTGCCGGACATCGCTCGGGTGACCACCGGCAGCATCAAGCGCCACTTTGCGGAGACCCCGATTCCTATCGGGGAGACGGTTCTCGGCGAGACGGTCAGATCCGCCGAGCCTGTCCTGATCACCAATGCGGCCGAGGATCCTCGCGTCTCCGGGAATGCGGCTGACGATGTGCTGTTCGTGAGCTCGCTCATTTCCGTTCCCCTCATCGTCGCAAACCGTGTCCTCGGCGTGATTTCGACGCTGAAACGCGGCGAGAAGCAGTTCTTCGACGAGCGGGACTTCGAGCATCTGCGCACGTTTGCCGAGTACGCGTCGGTGACCATCGACAACATTCATACATACCTGGAAGTACTCGAAAAGCGTGAGATGGAGACCGAGCTCGATATCGCAGCCGAGATCCAGAGCAAGCTTCTCCCGGGCAACTCGCCTGCTTTTGCAAACGGATCCCTTGCTTCGGTGACGGTTCCGGCGAAAGGCGTAAGCGGCGACTATCACGATGTTATCTCGCTCGATGGCCGACGCCTCGCCATGGTCGTCGCGGACGTGGCCGGCAAGGGTGTCCCGGCCGCCATGGTCATGGTAATGGTGCGCTCCATTCTTCATCTAGTCGTCTCACCCAAGCGAGAAGCGGCGGCCGTCCTGGGCCTGGTCAACCGGGGCATCACGGGCAGTATCGATCTCGACCATTACGCGACCATGGGCTACCTTATCTACGATCAAGGCAGCCGGGAGGTCACCTATGCCAACGCCGCCCATCACCCGCTGCTCGTGTACCGGAGCAAGACATCGAAGCTCGTTCAGGTCGACACCGAGGGCCTGCCCATCGGGATTGAGCGGGCGGCGAAGTATGGGCAGAAACGCTTCACGGTGGATCCCGGTGACCTGCTCGTGCTCTACACCGACGGCATGGTGGAGGCGATGAACGAGGACGGGCAGCAATACGGACTGGAGTCGCTGAAAGAAGCGATCAGGCGATCTCCCGACGCCGGGCCGCAGCAACTTGTAGACAACGTCATGGCGGATCTGCAGGCATTCGTCGGAAACGCGCGCCGGCACGACGACCAAACCATGCTCGCGATGAAAGTGCGGTAAGGAGGCACGGGTGGCGTTTCGAAACATGGATATACGCCTCAGACGCGCCGGTTCGGTGTATATAGTCGATATCAGTGGCGAGATGGATCTCTACAACGCGCACTCGCTGAAAGCGGTCGTGAAGAAGATGCTCGACAAAGGCATCCGTGACTACATCATCAACGTGGACGACGTAACCTATATCGACTCCACCGGAATCGGCGCCCTGATGCACGTTCACTCCACCATAAAAAAGCAGGGGAAGCGCATGCTCCTGGCGAACGTGAAGGGGACGGTGCGACAAGTCATTCAGCTCACAAAGCTTATGGACTATTTCGATATCGTGGAAAGCGAAACCGCCGCGCTCAGGCGACTGAAAGCGGAAGCGTAGAGGTACAACCATGCCCGACCAACTCACTGTGGACGAGCAAAGCCCGCTGTTCGATACGACGGGAATGTTCGAGAAGTCGTTCCCAAGCGACTTTCGCCAGATCCGCTACTTCACCCTGCTCATCGTGCAGAAGGCGCCGCCGCAGATGAAAGAGCTCAATATCCTCGAGCAGCAGGTCTCCGAGCTCATCAAGAATGCGGTCAAGCACGGAAACGGAAATGACCCCGCAAAAGAGGTCCGGGTCTGGTTCACCTTTCGCGAAGACTGGGCGCACCTGATCATCCGGGACGAGGGGCCGGGCTTTCAGAAACTCGAAGAGTGGAACCGGTTCAACCGCGAGCGAAACGCATGTCTCGAAGAGCGGGATTTCGAGAAGCTCGAGCACTACGTCTCCTTCGAAACCGAGGAGAGCGACGAGTACGACAGCGGAAACGCTATGTTCGCGGCCGTGGAGTACTGGAACCAGGGGGTCGTGTTCAACGAGAAGCGCAACGCCGTGGCCGTTGCCCGAACCTTCCCGCGCAAACGCTATGGCCTCGAGCTCGCAGAAGAGCCGGAATCGGTGTTTTCCTGATCGACCTGGCTCATCAATCACGTAGTGCATACATGACTCCGGGCGTGTGGCGGCCTCCACCAGGGCGCTGAAAACTGAAAACCCGCCGAACGATACGAGACGATCGGCGTCATACGCGCCACGCAGAGAGCAGCTGAAACATATGATACGGACCATCGGCGATCACGTCGTTCACCTTGCGACAGAGCACACTTCCTACGTCATAGAGAGAGCGGGCGGTGTCGTTCCAGCGCTGCGCTACTGGGGGCCTCGGCTCGGCGCCGAGCCGCCCGGCGGCGCGGTCGGCGTAGCCGGCGCCGGCGCGGCCCCGGATGCCGGCGCCGAGGCGGTCGGGCGGCGCCTCACGGAGCTGAACGCCGACGAACCCTACCGCATCAATGGGGGCAAGAGCCTGCAGAAGCTGCAGCTCGAGGGGCTTCGCCTGGAGTACGGGGTTCAGGGCTCCGGGGATTTCAGGCGCC
>JAWLDL010000281.1:0-3877 GCA_041686675.1 Spirochaetia bacterium
CGTGGACGAGGACAGTCCGGAATGGCATGCCTTTGACACGGTGAAAGGCGGCGACTATCTCGTGGACCAGCAGGCGGCGAAGATCCTGGCCGAAGAAGCCGTCCAGGCGGTCTATGATCTGGAAAACCGTGGCCTGCCGTTTTCCAGAACACCGGAAGGCAAGATCGATCAACGCCGGTTCGGCGGGCACACGCACAACTTCGGAAAGGGGCCGGTGCGACGGTCCTGCTACGCGGCCGATCGCACGGGCCACATGATTCTGCAGACGCTCTATCAGCAGTGCATCAAGAATGAGGTCCACTTCTACGACGAGTTCCAGGTCGTCGAGGTGATCATGGACGGAACGCGCGTCGCGGGCCTCGTTACCTTCGAGCTCGCCACCGGCGAAATCCACATTTTCCGCGCCAAGGCGGTGCTCTTTGCCACCGGTGGGTTCGGGAGGATGTTCAGCATCACCTCCAACGCGCTTGCAAACACCGGGGACGGCCCCGCCGTTCTTGCCCGTGCCGGAATCCCCCTCGAGGACATGGAGTTCTTCCAGTTCCACCCCACCGGTATCCTGGGCATGGGCATCCTCATCACCGAGGGCGTCCGCGGTGAGGGCGGCATCCTCAAGAACAACCAGGGCGAGCGCTTCATGGAGCGCTATGCGCCGACCATGCTCGATCTCGCCCCGCGCGACATGGTCTCGCGGGCCATCATCACCGAGATTCAGGAAGGCCGCGGCATGCGCGGCGATCGCAAGATAAACGACTACGTGATGCTCGACGCGAGCCACCTCGGACGCGACACCGTGTACAAGAAGATTCCCGACATCGCCGACTTCTGTAAGACCTACCTCGATGTCGACCCGGCCGAAGAGGCCATGCCGGTGCAGCCCACCGCGCACTACGCCATGGGCGGGATCCCCACCGACGTGGACGGACGCGTCTGCACCGATGACCTCGTCTACGAGGGCCTCTACGCCGCCGGTGAGGCGGCCTGTGTATCGGTCCACGGCGCGAACCGTCTCGGAACCAACAGCCTCGTCGACCTCGTGGTCTACGGCCGTCGCGCCGGCCGCCACGTGGCGGAGTTCGTGAAAGGCGCCGACATGCCGGCACTTCCCGACGGCGCCGGGGATCATGCGAGAGAGAAGATCGCGAAGCTCAAGGAGGCGAAGGGTGAGCACCCGGGACCCCTCTTCGAGCACATGCAGGAAGTGATGATGGAGAAGGTCGGCGTGTACCGCAACGACGAGGACATGTCACAGGCAGTTGCCGAAGTACGAAAGCTGCGCGAGCGCCTCCAGGGGGTGAGCGTCCAGGACGGCAACACCTCCTTCAACCAGGAGGTTCTCTCCATCCTCGAGCTCGAGAACCTGCTCGACCTCTCGCTCATCACCGCCGCCTCGGCGCTCAACCGCACCGAGAGCCGCGGCGCGCACTCACGCAAGGACTATCCCGACCGGGACGATCCGAACTGGCTCAAGCACACACTGGCATATCTGAAAGACGACGAGGTGACCATCGACTACAAAAAGGTGGACACGAGCATCTGGGAACCCAAGCCCAGAACGTACTAGAGAATTTTTCGGAGCCAAGGAGCCACCATGGACATTACACTTGCCATTGAACGATACAATCCCGAGACGGACGCCAGGCCCTATGTGAAAGAGTACAAGGTCTCCGCACAGCCGACCGACCGCGTCCTCGACGCCCTCATGGAAGTCTGGCGGAACTACGACGGGACGCTCACCTTCAGAAAGAGCTGCGCGCACGGGGTGTGCGGGTCGGATGCCATGCGCATCAACGGCACCGAGCGGCTTGCCTGCAAAACCCTCATAAAGGACGTCGTCACCGACTCCGAGACCACCATCGAGATCCAGCCGCTGAAGCATCTGAACGTGCAGCGCGATCTCATGGTTGATCAGACCCCCTTCCTGGAGAACTTCCGCAGCGTCAAGCCCTTCATGCATCCGGCCGAGGCGGAGCCGAAGGCGGCGGAGTTCTTCCAGTCGCAGGAGGATCGCGAGGTCTTCGACGATGCAACCAAGTGCATCAACTGTCAGGCCTGTTTCTCCGCCTGCCCGGTCCTCGACAAGAACCCCGAGTTCCTCGGGCCGGCCGCGATCGTGCAGGCCGCGCGCTTCGTCTTCGACAGCCGCGACAAGGGCCTCGAGCCCCGGCTTGCCGCCCTCGACACGCCGAACGGGGTGTGGCCCTGCGAGAATCATTTTCAGTGCACCCGAGTATGCCCGCGCGGGATCAAGGTGACCAAGCTCATCAATCTGACCAAGCGGGAGATCAAGAAATACAGAGAATCCAGAGGCGAAGAGACCGCTGAACCCAAGGAGTAGGAATGAAGATTCACGAGTATCAGGCAAAAGAGCTATTCGCTGAGTTCGGCATTCCCGTGGAGCCGCAGGAGGTGGTCGACAACGCCACCGACGCGAAGAAGGCCGCGGAGAAGATCGGCGGAACGGTCGTGATCAAGGCGCAGGTTCTCGTGGGCGGCCGCGGCAAGGCAGGCGGCGTGAAGCTCGCAAAGACCCCCGAGGAAGCTGAGAAGGCGGCAGCCGACATCCTCAAGCTCACCATCAAGGACATACCCGTAGAGAAGGTGATGGTCACCCGCGCCGCGGAGATCGAACAGGAGTTCTATGTCGGACTCACCACCGATCGCGCGGCGAAGCAGCTCATCCTCATGATGAGCCGCGAGGGCGGCGTCGAGATCGAGGAGCTCGCGGTCACGAACCCCGAGAAGATCATCCGCTTCCACATCAACCCGGCAGCGGGCATCGACGACGCAGGGCTCAAGAAGGCTCTCCAGGAGGTCTTCGAGAAGCCGGAGCTCGTCTCCCAGGCCGAGGATGCGGTGCGGAAGATGTACACGCTCTACATGGAGAAGGACGCGTCGCTCGTCGAGATCAACCCCTACGCCCGCATCGACGGGAACACCCTCAAGGCGCTCGACGCGAAAATGAACTTCGACGACAACGCCCTGTTCAAGCATCCGGATGTCGAGAAGATGCGAAACGCGGAGGAGTACTCCCAGGACGAGATAGACGCCCGGCAGGCGGGGCTGAGCTTCGTCAGCATGGACGGCGAGATCGGGTGCATCGTCAACGGCGCCGGGCTCGCAATGGCTACCATGGACATCATCAAGCTCTACGGCGGAACGCCGGCGAACTTCCTCGATGTCGGTGGCAGCTCGAATCCGGAGAAGGTCGTAAACGCCCTGCGGATCATCACCCGCAACCCGAAGGTAAAGGCGATTCTCATCAACATCTTCGGTGGAATCACGCGCTGCGACGACATCGCGAAGGGCATCCTCACCGCGATGGAGCAGATCGACCTCGACCTGCCGATGGTCATCCGGCTGATCGGCACCAATGATGAAGAGGGTCGCGCGATGCTCGCCGAAAAGGACATCTCCGCCTATCAGAAGCTTTCGGACGCCGTCGAGCAGGTCGTCAAGAGCGCCTAACCGAGGAAGGAAACACCCATGAGTATTCTTATCGATCAGAACACGAACGTCATCGTACAGGGAATAACGGGGCGCGACGGCGGTTTTCACGCGCGCACGATGATCGGCGACGGCACGAAGATCGTCGCCGGGGTCACCCCGGGCAAGGGCGGGCAGCAGGCCGAAGGCGTGCCGGTGTACAACAGCGTCGCCGACGCGATGAAAGAGCACACAGTCGATGCCTCGGTGATCTTCGTACCGGCAAAGTTCGCCGCAGCCGCCATCCGCGAGGCTGCCGACGCCGGCGTCCCGCTCATCATCGCCATCACTGAAGGCGTGCCCGAGCTCGAGATGCTCGAGGCCTACCACTACGTGCGCGGCAAGGGCCTGCGGCTCATCGGACCGAACTGCCCCGGGCTGATCTCCCCGG
>JAWLDL010000282.1:0-3833 GCA_041686675.1 Spirochaetia bacterium
GACACGGAGAAAACCTCCTGCGACATGCGTGACCTTCTGTGCCCGGTGGAGCACCGGCGCACCCTAACTCGTGGCGTAGTATGCCATAGGTGGGCGCAGCGGGGAAGAAGGTGCGGGATACGACGAGCGTTTCACTGGGACGGCCTTTTCCGACGTGCCTATCAGAAGGTGGAGCTCGACCTTCGGGATGTGCAAGAGGGACGCAGCAGCTCCCAAGACAAAGTGCGAGAGCGTCTGGTACGAACTCGCTCCTGAAAGGCTCGTTCCCGAATCCCGACGGCATCCACACTGCCACAGACCCGTGGGTGCTCAAACGACTGCGACGACGCGCGGAGCTTCACCATCGCTCAATGCAGGGTGAGGTGCGCGCCATACTCGAAGAGGCGGCGCAGCGAGCTCCGCAGTCGGAGAGCGTCGACCCGAATGAGATCATCACGGTATCGGTTGCCGGGAGTGGACCCTGGAAACGGGAGAACGTCTACGATGACGATGCGCGGTGAGCTCGTTTTCGTCGACACGAACGTCCTTCTCTCGGCAACGAACAGCGAATCCGGTGACCACGAAACGGCCCGACGGCTATTTCCTGCCGCACGGGATGCCGGGTGTCACCTTGCGGTGTGTGGGCAGGTCCTGCGGGAGTACGCCGTCGTCGCTACGCGCCCGGTAACGGGGAACGGGCTCGGCATGAAGCACACAAGGCTCGAACGATCATCACCGCAAACACGAACGACTTCTCAGCGATAGACGAGCTCGAGGTGCTCTCGCCGGAGCAGGCGACACGGATATTTGCTCAGGGCCATTGACCGCCGCCCGTTCCACGGGTACCGTCCCGCCGATGCCACTTCACGTTCAGCGAGTCATAAAAGCGCACGTTCAATCACTTGTAATTTCGTACTTTAAAGCGTACTGTTAATCGCACACTGTAGTGAAGGAGTAGTCCATTGGAAAATGTTATCTCGGCGAATGAGTTGAAAACGAAAGGCATCTCTCGTCTCGATGAGATAACCGCTTTCGGAGAAGAGGCAATCATTTCGGTCCGGGGCAAACATCGCTACGTCGTTCTCACGATGGAGCAGTACAACTATCTCCGCGAATGTGAACTCGAAGCGGCCCTCGTTGACACCGAACACGATGTTAAAAGCGGAAATGTAGTGCAGGAGTCAGTCGAACAGCATATACGCCGAATCACCAGTGGCTAAGATTCTCTATACCCAGAGCTATATACGCCGCGCTCGGAAATTTGCGAAGAAGCATCCGGAACTCGTGTCGCAGTATGAGAAAACGCTCAAACTACTCGAAAGAAACCCTTCCCACCCCTCCCTCGGCCTGCACAAGCTTTCGGGCAAGTTGGAAGAGCTTTACAGCGTATCCATAAACAAGAGCTACAGAATTAGTCTCGAGTTCATCGTTCAGGACGACACCATTATACCGGTTGACGTCGGTACACACGATGAGATCTATCGGACCAAAGAGTGAACTTCAATGTAGTGCTGCCAAGGCTGCATCGGAATACACCCCGCGCGCCGAGGGATGTATGATGGGGCGCCCATGAGCAGTGTGTTCGACCACCTGCCCGAGAACTTCTTCGCCCCCCTTGCCTCGCCGAACCGCGTGCACTATGCACATCTCCTTACCAGTCGGCACACTACCGGGGCGGCGAGGCCGAGGAAGCGCTCTATCGCCTCATCGGCCGTACATCTCCACGCGAACGGCAGGACGATCTGCTGGCGGTACTCGACGAACCACCGTGGCGCTCGACCGACCGCCGGCGACCGGCTCCGTGGGGTCAGGCACCCGGAACTGCAGGCTCTCGGAAAGACCCTCGAGGAGCGCGGGATCGGTGTTGAGCAGGAGGTGATTCCGGTGTCGTTTTGAGCGCGACGGTCCAGGCCACGCCTGCGGGACGCGCGCTCGGCCCCGGCGCAAATCTCACGCCCCTTGATTCATGATGGTAACTACAATACCATTTTAGCATGCGAACTACCATCGACAAGGCCGGCAGGATCATTGTCCCCAAGGCGCTTCGTGAACGCTACAATCTACGTGAGGGCACGCGGATAGAACTGGAACCTGGGGCCGACGGGATTCACCTGAAAGCGGCTCACGAACAGCCCTCCCTGGTTCGCAAGAACGGGGTACTGGTACATCACGGATCGGAACGCTCAGACATTGACGTTGCGGATTTCGTGAACAGGGAGCGGACCAGGCGCGCAAGGGACATCGTCGCTGAGGATCCGACAGAGTGACGGTGCTGTTCGATACCTCAGTGCTGGTCCCCGCCCTCGTGGACCAGCTTTCGAATCATGAAAGCAGCTTCGCCTGCTTCCTGGACTACACATCCGATCCGCATACAGGCGTGTGCTCGACCCACGCACTCGCCGAATGCTACGCCGTGCTGACGACACTCCCGTTGGCGCGGCCCGTCACGCCGGCGGATGCCCGCACTTTGATTAGAGAGACGCTTTTGAGCCGCTTACGGGTAGCGGAGTTACAAACGGAGACGTACCGTGCCGCCATAGAGGGAGTCGCCGAGATGGGCAGACCCGGTGGCGCCATCTACGACGCCCTCCACGTGCAGGTCGCCCGGGCCATGCGCTGCCAGCGCATATACACCTACAATCTCCGGCATTTTCGCCCGCTCTGCCCGGAAGACATCCTGGTTTCGACGCCCTGACCGATCATAACCGACCACCCGGCCGCACGCCCGCAACGCGCGGGGCGTCGCCGAATGTCACCGTGACCGGCGCGCCGAGACTGTGCCGAGCGCCAAGTTCGAGGTCCCCTGCGGCCGCCGCGGGATCGAAGGTTCCCGACACCCAGCAGGTGCCGAGCCCAAGGTGCGTGGCCTCGAGCACCGCCGCTTCCCCGATGTAGCCGAGGAGCTCATGCGCTCGCTCCCCCCGGGCGCACCGATGAAGGCAAGATACGACGGCGCGCCCCGGATGATCCCGTAGCCGCCGCGGATGCCGGAAAACATGGCGCCCGTGTGAGAACGGACCAGGGCGATGCGCCACGCGGCCGATCGGTCATTCAGTTCCTCGATGAGCGCGGCAAGCCGCTCGAGCTTTTCCGGCTCCACGGGCGTTTCCACATATTTGCGGCGTGAATGTCTGAGTTCGATGGCCGCATACCAGTTTCTATTTTGTTCGTTCATGGCTTGATACTGCTCCGAGCCCCGCGGTTGTGCGTGGCTGACGTCACCGCGAGGTCAGCGCGCGGTATGCGGCGAACATGATGGAGTGGCTGCTCCACGTTGCACCGGATACCGCTTCTACGCGGGGCGATTGCGCGGCTTCGATACGCTCTACGGTCTCGAGAACCTTGTATCCCGGGCTTGCATCCTGCTCGACAACCGCAACGCCGACCATGCGCCCGTCCTCGACGGTCACCTCCACGGTGGCCCCCACGAGAAAATCGCCGAAGCTGCCGGTGTAGGTGCCGTCTTCCACCTGCTCGAGGTCCACAGGCTGCATCTCTTCCACGGCGGCCTCCATCCGGCCGGCCATGACGCCGAGGCGCACCAGAATACCCGCGGTGATAAGAACCGACACCGCCACGACGATACCGACGACGATCAGGAATTTTCTCATCTTCACCCCGTGCTTCATACCAGAAGTGTAAACGCCCGATTTATAGGAAAAGTTATCCGCAAACGCAACCGCGAAACGGCAATCAAGGACAAGATTTCGCGAAGGCGCAGCACCGACCGCGGTTCGCGGGCTCGTTACGGCGCCGACCGCCCGATCTTGATCAGATGCCGGAGAATCCACCCCAGCTCGTCGGGATCCTCGATTATTGCGATCACCTTCATCTCGGCTCCGCACTTTGGACAC
>JAWLDL010000283.1:0-3827 GCA_041686675.1 Spirochaetia bacterium
GGCTCGCGGACGGCCGCGCGAACGCGGTCGTCGGCCACGGCCCGGGCCGCCCGCGGCCGGCCACCGGAGCAGGGTCGCCGGCGGCGACCCGCGAGACGGAGCTCAGAAGCTGTAGCTGCCGCCCTCCACACCTTCCTCGGTGCGCTCGAAACGCTCGGTGGCGACCAGAATGCCGGCCGGGCCGAGGCGCTCAGCCGGTGGCAGGTGCACCAAGATGAGCCGTCCTACGCCCGCCCGTGCCGCGACCCCGGCCGCCTGTTCGGCGTCCGAGTGTCCGGCAAATCGGCCAGTGGCCTCGTGCACGAGGATATCGCTTCCGGCGGCCAGGCGAACGACCGCGTCGCTCGGCTCAGTGTCGGCGGAGTACGCCACCACACCGCCCCCCGCGCGGTCCTCGATCCTGAGAGCGGTCACGGGCACACCGTGTGTGCCGGGTGCAGCGGTGATCACGAAGGACTCGTCGGACCAGACGTCGGCCCCCTCCTCGGGGAGCACCTCGCGCCATCGGATCTCGGGCATGCCGGCCCAGCCCGAAGTATCGAAGGTTTCGAAGCTGCGGCGCGCCTGGTCGATGGCGGAGGGTATGCCGCAGACCTCGAGGGGCGCGTCACGCCCGAAGAGCCACAGCTTCTCCATGAACAGCGGAAAACCGGAGACATGATCGGGATGGGAGTGGGTGATGATCAACGCCGAGAGCCGCTCGAGATGCGCTCCGACCGAGAAAGCGCGCTGCGCGAGATCACCCCCGCAGTCGATGAGGACAAGCGAGTGCTCACTTTCTACGGCAAGCATCGTGGTTGTGCGATGGGGGTCGCTGAGCGCGGCGCCGGTCCCGAGCAGGTGCAGGTGTGCCACGTGCTCAGCCCTCCTCGCGCAGTCCCCGGTACCGGGACTCGATCTCGGCGAACAGGCGGTGCCCCACCACCGTCGCAAGACGGGGCCGGGCGGTGGCGAAGAACTCGTCGAGAGCCTCCCAGGCGGCGGCGGGTTCGCCGGCCGCGGCCGGTATGCCGGCTGCGCCCTGCGGTCGGGGTGCGCCGGCGAGGCCGCCGGCCGTGCGCTCCGGTGCGGCGTCGACTTCGCGTCGGCCGGCGCGCTCGTAGTAGAGGGCCTGCAGGCACATATCGATGAGATTCATATCGCGAACGAACCGGGCGACCGACGTTTCGCCGGCTTCATACTCCCGCCACAGCTCCACGGCGCCGTCCAGGGCGCCCCCGGCGAGCCTGGCAATCGCCTCATGCTCACGTCGGGCTTTCTCCGCGCGGGACACCGGCTGATCGCCCTCGTCCACGCGTCGCGGTATATCGCCGACTTCGGCCTCCGCGATGTCGTGCACGAGGGCCATGCGGATCGCCGGATCCGCATCAACCCCGGCCTCCTCGGCATTGAGGAGGCACAACAGGGCAGTGCCCCAGCTGTGGTCCGCCACCGACTCGGGCTCGACGATCGATCGGATCATCCAGCCCGCCCGGATTTCGTCCTTGAGTCGGTAGACGGACAAAAGCTGCTCTATCATCCGGCGCCATTATGGGCGCGCACTGATCCAACGTCTACCGCCCTCTTCCCGTGCATGCTTACATTCGAAGCACAGAAGTGCGTCGGGCATCGCCTCGAGGCGCTTCTCTGAAATCGGCCGGCCGC
This sequence comes from Spirochaetia bacterium, assembly GCA_041686675.1. Taxonomy (GTDB): domain Bacteria; phylum Spirochaetota; class Spirochaetia; order DSM-27196; family PWMO01; genus JAAAOH01. Next base: position 1,645 of record JAWLDL010000283.1, read on the forward strand.
ATTGCTGGCAGATGCCGTAGCCGCGGGTGTGCATGCGCCGCAATGCGGCGCTGACACGCGAGAGGCGGTTTCGGTCCTGCTCGCCGAGCATCTCCAGCGTTTCCCGATCGACGTGCTCCTCCGCGAGGTCGATCTCATCCTTGCCGGCGGTGGATTCCATCATGTTCTGCATCGAGTCGTACTCCACGCTCAGCCGGTCCACGATCTCCTGCTCTATTCGTCGCAGATTTCTGCTCATTCGCTCACGAAAACGCTTGGTCATTGCACTCCTCCTTGCCTCACGAACTGAGGCAAGTATAGGCGGAGGCGCTCCGCGGCAGCATACACCTGTCGGGTTATTCTCGAGCGGGGAATCGGCTAAAACACGCTGATTATTGGGTATCGTTTGAGGTGTACTCGAGCTCACCCCGGAACATCTCGGCGTAAATGCTCCAGATCTGCACGAAAACGGCCATCACGATCGGTCCGATGATGAGCCCGAACACCCCGAAAACCACCAGACCGCCGAGGACACCGAAAAGCACGAGAATCTCATGGATACGGATATCATCGCCGATGAGGCGGGGGCGGAGCAGGTAGTCGACCATTCCGACGAGCCCGCCGCCGAGAAGCACCATGAGGACTCCGCGAACGACGTCCCCCTGGACAAAGAGGCCGGCGGATACCGGCAGCCAGATGAGCACCGCGCCGAAGTTGGGAATCGCCGCGAGAAAAACAAGCAACACGCCCCATACCAGCGCGCCCGGTACGCCGAGAGCGGCCATCACGATCCCACCGATAGCCCCCTGAAAGAGCCCGATAACGAACGTCCCCTTGATGGTTGCGCGGGTGACTGAGACGAATTTCGCGAGGATGTCGCGCTTGTCGACACTCCGCATGGGAACCTTGTCGAATACCGCCTCGAGCATGCGGTCGCCGTCTTTGAGGAAGAAGTAAAGGCAGTAGAGGTAGATGAAGAGGAGCAGAAAGAAGTTCCCGACGCCCCTCACGAAGTCCCCCACCCCGCTCGCCAGCCGCGAGGTGAATCCCGAGAGCGATTCCGGGATCTCGCCGCTATCCATGAACGTCGGCACATCCAGGCGCCGAATGACGGGCAGCCACGAGAGCTGCTCCACTGAGTCGGTGAGCCATTCCACGATTTGCTCGCTGTTCCTGTTTACGCGCTCGAGCTGGAAGATGAGATTATCGATCGCGAGATAGCCGAAGGCGCCCAGTGGTATCACGAAAACCAGCAGAATCACCGCGAGGGTTGCCGCGGCGGCCGCTTGCGGCGTGCGCAGCCGCCGCTCCATCCATCGATACAGGGGGGAGAACAGCGCGCTCGTAATGGCGGCGAGGAGGGTGGGCATGACGAAGCGGCGCACGAGAAAGGCGAACATCACGGTGATGCCGAGGAGGATAAGCACGAAGGACACGCGGCTGAAGACAAGAGAGCGCGTCCCGCCGCCTCGTGGGGTGTTTTCGTATCCCATCGGCTCAAGAATAGCCATCTGATTCACAAAAATAAACCACCCGGCATATACGGTTTCGCCACTCGGCTTCGTAACCTGTGCGCAGGCGGTGGACCGGAGCACGCCCTGTATCTGCCAAAGAGATAATTATGAACGTCGGCAACCAGCACCTCGTCCCCCACGGGCACGAGCATTCCGAGGACTTGATCAAGGACCCCGAAACTGTAGAATGGGTGGATCGCTACGCGGAGCGATACAGGGAACTCGTCGACCCGATTTGGGAACAGATCATAAGCAACCCGAGCAGCAGGCGGTACCGCCATGGGTACCGCTACAAGCGCATGTTCCGCTTCCAGGCTCAGAAGCAGTCGGCCGAAACCCCGCCGGCTACGTCGGCAGGGTGAGGCCTTCCATCCATTGGGTGCGGGGTCGCCGCCCCGCACCCTCTTTCGGGGCCGCGCCCTCTTTCGAGTATGAGACCACGGGACATCGTACAAGTTTCCGACCATCTCTGGGAAATACCGCGGAGCTACCGTGACGACATGCAGGTGCCGGTGCGCATCTACGCCTCCGGACCGCTCTTTGCTGCAATGGAGGAGGGCGTGTTCGAGCAGGCGGTCAACGTCGCCTCGCTTCCCGGCATCGTCGGCCACTCCTTCTGCATGCCGGACGGGCACTGGGGCTACGGTTTCCCGATCGGCGGCGTTGCCGCCTTCGACACCGATGCCGCCC
>JAWLDL010000284.1:0-3824 GCA_041686675.1 Spirochaetia bacterium
CGGTAACATCGAAGAGGCCGGGGCTGCCGAATATGACGACCATCGCATCGATATGGCTGAAGTCCCGCTCGCAGGCGTCTATTATCGCCCCGAGCTGCTCGGCGGTGCCGGTGGCGAGGAAGTCGATGGGATTCCCAACTGCCGATCCGGGGAAGAGTTGCGCCTTGAGGGCCTCCGCCTCGGGACCCTCGATCGGGGGCACACTCATGCCGGCCTCGCTCAGAGCGTCCGTCAGCATCACCGCGGGGCCTCCTGCGTGGGTAATGACGGCGATGTTTCTTCCCGCAAGCGGCGGGTGCATGAAGATGGAGGCTACGGTGGCGAGCTCCTCGCGCCCGTAGCAGCGCACGATACCCGCTTTGCGCAGCAGCGCATCGACGGCGGCGTCGGAACCGGCGAGGGCGCCGGTGTGCGAGGAGGCGGCGCGGCTGCCGGCCTCCGAGGTGCCGGCCTTTATCGCGGCGATGCGGCAGCCCTTTCGGATAAGCGATGCGGCGTGCTCGAGCAACATATCGGGTTTCTCGACGCTCTCGATGTAGAGCAGCTTTACCTTCGAGCTCGTCTTCGGGTCGAAGGTCTCATCGAGGTGGGCGAGGACTTCCTCTACGCCCACCTGGGCGCTGTTTCCGACCGAGTACACGCTGGAAAAGGTCAGCCCCTTGGGTATGCTGGTCTCCATAATGAACACGGCGGTCGCGCCGGAGCCGGAGATGAAATCGCACCCGGCGGGATCGAGCCGGGGAATGGGGGTGGTGAACACGCCGTTGTAATGGCGATTGAGAAGGCCTACGCAATTCGGCCCGATGAGCGAGCCGCCCACCGCGTCCACCGCGGCAACCATCTGCCGCTCGAGCTCGGCGCCTGCCTCGCTCTCCTCACTGAAACCGGCCGAGAGCACGATGAAGCCGCGGGTCCCTTTCTCGTTGCCAAGGGTCTCCACTGTCGGGGGACAGTGCCGGGCGGCAATGGCGAGGATGGCCAGGTCAACCTCCGGCAGCTCCGATACGCTCGGATAGGCCGCCACTCCCTGTACCTCGCGCTCCTTCGGATTGACGACGTAAAGGTCACCGGCGAACTCGCCGTCGAGAATGTTCTTCAGCACCTTGCCGCCGGGCTTGTGGACGTTATTCGATCCGCCGACGACGACGATACTGCGTGGTTCGAGAAGTTGCTGTGCGAGCATGCCTTATTGTGGCACGAACTTCGGCTCAGGAAAAGGAAAATATCAAAAAACGAGCGGTCCATATTTTGATTTCTTGTATTCCGGTACCGGATAATGTAGGATTAACGCAATCGATCAATCCACAGACGACGGTGACAAACAATGAAGTTTGACAAGACGAATCTGGCCATCATTCGGCACCTGCGCGACGGGCGGAAGTCTTTCAACACAATCGCCCAGAACCTGCAGATCACCGAGAACACCGTGCGCTCGAGGGTCTCGAAGATGACCAGGGAGGGAATTCTCGAGATCGTCGGCCTCGTGAATCCGGAGAGACTTCCCGGCCACCGTACAGTGGTGATCGGGGTAAAACTGACGACGCCGAAGCTCTTTCAGAAGGGCGAGGAGTTCAGCGGGTTGCGCGGGGTCACGAAGGTCCTTCTCGTGACCGGGAAGTATGACATCATCATCGAAGTGCTGCTCAAAGACGGGTTCGGCCTGCTGGAGTTTTACGAGGAAGAGTTCATAAAAATGAGCGACGTGCAGACCGCCGAGACCTTCGTCGTGTTCAAGAGCTTCAACCATCTGGTCCCGTACGTGCTGTAGTTCCTACGTCCTTTAGAAAAAATATAGTGAAAATCTGATACAGCTATGTTATAGTGTGGCCGTAATGCCACATTACGAGCACCACAGCCGCCGACATGTTGCGCCGTGAGCCGGTGTGTACTTGTAGAAACCGCGCAAATGGGGTACATTTCCAGCAAACGATATAAATATATCGATTTGTGCTAACAGGGGTCATATATGAACCGAATTCTCGAAAAAAACCAACTCGCCGACGAAGTCTTCAGGATGCGAATTCACGCGCCGCTCATTGCCGAGGAGCGCCTGCCGGGGCAGTTCATTATTCTTCAGCTCGATACCGACTTCGGTGAGCGCGTCCCGCTGACCATTGCCGATGCGGACACCGACGAGGGATCGATCACCATCATCTTCCAGTCCGTCGGGCGCACCACGCATCTGCTTGCCGAGCGCAACCCCGGCGATACCATTGAGAACGTGCTCGGGCCGCTCGGACGTCCCACTCATATCGAGAAGTTCGGCCGTGTGGTCTGCGTCGGCGGTGGGATCGGTGTCGCGCCGCTGCATCCCATTGTGAAGGGTATGAAAGAGGCCGGGAACGAGGTCATCGTTATCATGGGTGCGCGAACGAAGGAGCTCGTCATCCTCGAAGAGGAGATGCGGGCGCTTGCCGACGAGATCGTGGTGTGCACCGACGACGGCTCCTACGGGCGAAAGGCCCTGGTTACCGAGCCCCTCAAAGAGTACTGCGAGGCGGAGCCCGCTCCCGACATGGCGGTGGCCATCGGCCCCCCGATCATGATGAAGTTTGCGGCCGCCACGACCCGCCCCTACGGGGTACCCACGATGGTCTCGCTGAACACCATCATGGTCGACGGAACCGGCATGTGCGGCGGCTGCCGCGTGACGGTCGGCGGGGAGACGAAGTTTGTGTGCGTGGACGGACCCGAGTTCGACGGCCATGCGGTGGACTTCGACAATATGATGAAACGGCTCGGCTCCTACAAGCCCGAAGAAGAAGAGGCCCACGAGGCCTGTCACCTCGAGCTCGAAATTGCAGAGCGAGAACAGCAGGAGGCTCCGAAATGAGCACACCGGAGATGACTGAGAAGAGCGCCGCGGAGATGCTCCGCGAGCTGGACGATAAGGAACTGAAAGCGAAAGATCGAATGGCCATTCCGCTGCAGGAGATGCCCGCGCAGGATCCACACGAGCGGCGGAAGAACATGAGCGAAGTTGCGCTCGGCTACACCGAGGATCAGGTCAGGCTCGAGGCGAAGCGCTGCCTGCAGTGCAAGTCGAAGCCCTGCATCAAGGGCTGCCCGGTGGCCATCGACATACCGCGGTTCATCGAGAAGGCGGAAGAAGGTGATTTCGGCGGGGCGCTCGGCGTTATCCGTGAGAGTAGCCTCCTGCCCTCCATCTGCGGGCGGGTGTGTCCACAGGAAGTGCAGTGCCAGGCGTACTGTACGGTAGGAAAGTCCCTGAAAGATCCGATGAAGTCGGTCTCCATCGGCCGCATCGAGCGCTATGTCGCGGACTGGGAGCGCGAGAGCGGGCAACGCAATATTCCGCCGGTGAAGCCCGATACCGGGAAGAAGGTTGCCGTTATCGGAAGCGGTCCGGCGGGGATCACCGCCGCGGCGGACCTTCGAAAAGAGGGCCACGCGGTCACCATTTTCGAGGCCTTCCACAAACCCGGCGGGGTTATGGTCTACGGGATTCCCGAGTTCCGGCTGCCGAAGAAGATCGTCGAGGAAGAGATCAACGTTCTGCAGGAGATGGGAGTCGAGATCCGCACGAATTTCCTCGTCGGGCGCACCCGGAAGCTGCAGGATCTGATCGTGAAGGACGGCTTTGACGCCATATTCATCGGTAGCGGCGCAGGCCTGCCGAAGTTCATGTACATCCCGGGCGAGAACCTCGTCGGCGTATTCTCGGCGAATGAGTATCTGACCCGTTCCAACCTCATGAAGGCTTACGACCGGAACCGCTCCGACACGCCGATCTTCGAGTCGAAGAAGGTTGCGGTGCTCGGCGGCGGGACCGTAGCCCTGGATGCCGCACGGACTGCGGTGCG
>JAWLDL010000285.1:0-3821 GCA_041686675.1 Spirochaetia bacterium
TGCCGATCGGTCCCGGTGCGTTCTGGATTATAACGTCGAGTCCGACGTCGGCAATCTGGCGGTAGTATTCTTTCAGCACGGAGCCCCCGGCCCTGCGCAGGTAGGGCGGCATTGCCATTACCGCCGCGGCGCCGTGCCGACGGGCGTGTTCTGCAAACGTCACGGCGGCCTTTGTCGTGGGAGCCTGAACGCCGACCACCACCGGCATGGCGGGTTCGGCACGCGCGCAGAGGTGTTCGACAAGTCGGAAACGCTCATCGTCGGTAAGTGTGAAGAACTCACTTGCATTGGCCGGCATGACGAGTCCGTGGACGCCGCCGGTCCGGCAGAACTCCACCTGCCTGGCGATGCTGTCGTAATCAATCTCTCCGTTCTCGAAGAAGGGCGTATGGACGATCTGAAAGATCCCGCGTAATTCACCTGTGCTCATACCTGCAACTCCCTGATCCGTTGTTCGTTCACCTCGATACCCAGGCCGGGTCCATCCGGAACGACGTATTCCCCGGCCTCCACCTCTATCCCCTCATGTAGAAATCGATTTGCCAGCTCCACCGTGGGTGGCTGAAACTCGAGCAGGTAAAGGTTGGGGATGCTGGCGGCCACATGAATACTTGCAGCGATTACCGGTCCGAGCTGTACACTCAGATGAGGAGCTACCGGCACGCTGAATGTCTCCGCCATCGAGGCGATCGCAAGGGTTTCGGTGATGCCTGCTCGCCCAACATCCGGCTGAGCGATGTCGACCGCAGCGGAGGTCAACCACGTTCGAAACTCGTGGCGAGTTCGCAGAGCCTCTCCCGCTGCCACCGGTACGGTGAGCTTGTCCGCGAGCCGGGCGTGCGTGCCGACGTCCTCCGGATCGATTGGTGCTTCGAGGAACGTCTCGCCGAACTCCGCGAGGCGAAGGCCGAGCCTCTCCGCTTCGGGTGGGGTGAACGCCCAATGCCCGTCGAGGCCGACCACGATATCTTCGCCCAGGCCCGCAAAGAGGCGACGCACGGTCTCGGCATCGGCGTTCACACCGTAGCCTCCGGCGTGCTTGAACCGTCGAAACCCCCGCTGTGCCCAGCCCTCGGCGTATGCCATCCGATCCTCGTCATTTGTCTGACCGATTCCCGAGACATAACAGGGCACGCGATTGCGAAACGGACCTCCGATCAGCCCTGTAATCGGCTCACCGAGTTGTTTTCCCTTCAGATCCCAGAGGGCGATGTCGCAGGCCGTAATTGCGTCGACGAAGAACCCCCCGAAATATCCTCGATCCCGCATGAGGTCGTAGAGATGGCTCCGAAGGTAGGAGGTCGCAAGAGGATCCATGCCGATGAGTGTCGGCCCGAGAATATCCTCTATGATCGCGGCGGATACGCGGGGGGAGACCGGAGCGAGACACTCGCCCCATCCGACCTGCCCCTCGTCCGACTCGATGCGCACGAACGTGGTTTCGTAGTACCGCGAATACAGCGCACGATATGGCGGTCGAAGGAAGTAGTCTGCCTCCGATGCTGTCTCGGTCGCTCCAAGGTACGGTTCGGCCCGCTCGAATCTGCATGGGATTGGCGTAACGGCACGGATCTTAGACATATCTGGTTCTCCCTTTCATCGATTTCTGCCTGGAGCCGAATCACCCTCCTGGTGGTTATTCCAGATTTCTATGAGCGCGGCGGAGGGGATGCAATCCATTGTTGCCGACATGAGCGTAAGCGCGGCCTGGTGAAGCTGGGGTGAGAACGAGGCAACGGCATCGGTAAGTACGATGCCGAAATAGTCATGCATGACGGCGGCGCGTGCGGAGGCCTCGACGCACCCCTCGGTTACGAGGCCGGTGAAGATACAGGTTCTCACCCCGTTCGCGCGTAACACGATATCGAGGCCGGTCTGGTGAAAGGCGCTGGCGCGAAACTTGTGGATCGCAACGTCGGACGCCTGCGGCTCGATTTCGGGGGCAACATCATGGCCGGGGGTGTGCAACACACAGTACTGCGGCTCGCGGGGATCATGGTAGAGCCCGCGCTTGTGTGCCTCTGACAGCGTGCTGCCGTCCGGGAGCTGGGTGTACTGAACGTATACCGTCAGAACCGACAGCCTCCGTGCTTCGGCGAGTACGAGCTGGAGCGGGCTCAGAATCGACCGAGGTTCACCGAGGTCAAAGCCATGCCGCGCAAAGTACCCGTCGGGTGCACAGAAGTCATCCTGCACGTCTATGATTATCAGCGCGCAATCCTGTGGCTGCAGAAGCGAAGGAAGAGGCCATCGCTCTTCCTTCATCCTGCTCTCAATAACACTACGGCTCGGCATATTCCTTCGTCTCCTGCTACGCGTTATCCTGGTCGGTGTTACCCTGAATCTGTCGGCCAGCCTCGGCAGGGGCGGCGGTAGATGCTCTGACGGCGAGCTCTGCCGCAACTTCGGCGCGAATGGTGGTGCTGCCTTCCTCGATGGCAGTGCTGATGATGCGGCCTGCCTGGAGCCCGAGCTCGGTGGGGTTGGTTCTCAGACTCGTAAGCGGTGGATCCATGAACGGTGCAAAGAACAGATCGTGGCGCCCTACGACCGACACATCGTCAGGCACCCGGAGGTGAGCCTGCGCGAGGGCTTCATAGACTCCGAGCGCCGCGGTATCTGAAAAACAGGAAACCGCAGTGAACCTCACGCCGGCACTCAAAGCCTGCATTATTGCGCTCCGCGCGTCCTCCCGGCTGAGTCCCGTGTAGAGGATGAGACCGTTGTCCATCGAGAGGTTGTATTCTCCGATGACCGCATTGTAGGCGCCGAGCATGAGATCCGCGTCGTAACTGTGTCTCAGTCCCGGCAGGAGCAGAATGCGTTTGTGGCCGAGCTCCAGAAGATGACGCAAGGATCGGGCGTTGCCCTCCCTGTCGAGCATCACGGCGTTCACCGTTCCGTGGGTCGGTAGGGCGTCACCGATGACGAACGGCATTCGGGTCGCTCTGAGCTCCTTGATCTCGAGTTCCATCTGTTCGAGGGTCGAGCGGGAGGAGTTCAGAAACACGATACCGTCATACCCGAAAACCCCCTGCAGTTGCTCGCGGATCGCAGCTGGGGAGCTTGCTCGTCGTGTTGGGACGAAGCTCATCGACAGCCCACTTTCAAACAGGCTTTCCTGCAGGCCACAGAGCACCTCTCTGAGATACGGGTCGTTGAAAACCGGTCCGGTCGAGGAGGTGATGATGGCAACCACATTCGTTTTGCGCCCGGAAAGGTTGCGCGCAAGCATGTTCGGGCGATATCCGAGCTCACGTGCGGTCTCGAGGATTTCTTCGCGTTTTGCGTAACTTGCCCTGTTCGTCTGAGGATCCTTCAGAACGACAGACACTATTGTGGGTGACACCCCGACCTGCTCGGCGATCATGCGAATAGTTGGTTTGCGCTTCGGCCGCAATTCGAACCTCTCCCGCGTAGACTGGGCCTCAATGTAACCGATTCCGTCGATGGTGCGCACCGATGAATTTGTCCTTGACAGGAGCACCGATGCCATCTATGCTAACGTCTATAGTAGTTTAACGAAAAACTTTTGTAAACTACTTTTGAGCCATGAATGTAGACGATCTTGCGAAAAAAGTCGGGGTATCGCGTACGGCGATTTATCTCTATCTCAACGATCCAGGCAGCACTCGCCTCGGTCGGCGAACCAAGGACGCGGTCGACGAAGCGATTGCCGGCGAACAGGTGTATCTCGATATCAAGGGGCAGAGTCTTCGACGGGGAAGCACGAACACTATTGTCGCAATCATTGAGATGGATGAACCGTTCTTTCGTGCTGAACTGATCAGTCAGACTCTGGCGGGCGTCGAAGATGAGTT
>JAWLDL010000286.1:0-3820 GCA_041686675.1 Spirochaetia bacterium
GCCATAGACGAGGACGAGGACGGACGCATCGACCACGTCATAAGCTACGAGGACGGGAACCGGGTCGCCGGCATGCGTGACGCCGATCATGACGGGCGCTTCGAGGTTGCGGAGCAATACGATGACGGTGAGCTGGCGCTTCTGCTCGTTGATGCCGATGGCGACAACACCTTCGAGTACCGCGAGCGCCTGCAGCCTGAGGCGAGCGTCTCCTGGGATTACGACGGTGACGGTGTTGTCGACGCGCGCGAGCTCCGAGTGGGACGCTCGGAGGTTATCAGGCAGTTTTCGACCGACGGTGATGAGGATTTCGAGTTGTCCATGACGATCTACCGGGAGGCATTCCCGAATGAATAGGCTCAGCATGATTCCCACCACGCTCGTGGTTTCCGTTCTGCTTGGTCTGAGCGCTTGCGCCACGACCGAGCCGAGCACCGCGCCGATGGCCTCGCGCAGCGAGGAAGCCCGCGATGAGGTCGTGGAGCTCCTTGACGAGGGCAGCCCCGCCGCGGCCGTGCAGCGGATATCAACCTATCAACGCAGAGGTCTGTTGGAGAGCGCCGAGGCGGAGCGCTATTCGGAGCGGGCCGTCGAGGAGTTGGCTTCCGACGTGCGGGCCGCCCTCGAGGCGGAGAACTTCGGCGACGCTATACGGTCCTACCTGAGCCTGGAGGCGCTCGGCGCGACCGATCGGGTGGAAGACTGGAATCTGAGCCGCATGTACCTTGCCCTCGCGGAGAGCTATGTGGAGGCGGAAAACTACGTTTCTGCCCTTCATAGCGTCGGCCGTATTCCCAATCTCTCGGCCCTGGACTCCGAAACTCTGCTGCGCTACGCGGAAATTGCGCGTGAACATCGAAACCGCTACGTACTGGGCAAGATCATCGAGGTGATGGATGTCCGGGAAGAGGAAATTCCGGATGCGCTCGTGGAGTTTGCCGAATCCGAGCCCGAACCTTCGGACATGATCTCTGGAACGGCCACCGTCTGGGTGGACCGTGGTATCAGGGTCGAAAACAACGTGGGCTTCGCCGATCGGGTGGTCGGAAGCGGGTTTTTCATAGACAAGCGCGGATATCTCGTTACCAACTATCACGTGATCGCAAGCGAGGTTGACCCGAAATACGAGGGGTATTCCCGGCTCTTCGTTCGCCTTCCCGATGCGCCTCAGAATCGTGTCCCGGCCCGGGTCGTAGGTTACGACCGCATCTTCGACATCGCCCTCCTCAAGATCGAGGTGGATCCGCCGTACGTGTTCTCGTTTACGAACGTGCGCACGTTACGCACCGGCGCCCGCATTTTCGCCATCGGCTCGCCCGGCGGTCTCGAGAGCAGTATCACCTCCGGTATCATTTCCGCCACCAACCGCAGATTTCTTCAGATGGGCGACGCGCTGCAGGTGGATGTTCCCATCAACCCCGGCAACTCGGGCGGACCGCTGGTGGACGAGGACGGCCAGGTTATCGGCATTGTCTTTGCCGGTCTCGAGCAGTTCGAGGGAGTGAACTTTGCGATCCCCTCGTTCTGGATACAGCATTTCCTGCCCGAGCTCTACGATGAGGGTGAGATCGTGCACCCATGGGTGGGAGTGGCCGTGCACGAGGCCCGCGAGGGGCTCGAGGTGATGTACGTTGCACCCAATAGTCCCGCCGCATCGGTGGGGTTGCAGGCGGGAGACATCCTCACCTCGATCAGCGGATGGACGCCGGGCAAGATCGGCGACGCGCAGAAGATCCTTCTCGATCGGGACCCCGGGGCTCTGGTGAGCCTTGAGTGGACACGGGAAAACGAAGAGATGAGCGGCTACGTGTCGCTCGGCGAGAGGCCCTGGAGCCCGGTGGAAGAGGCGCTCAAGGTGCAGGAGATCGACGAGCTCTTCCCGGTGCTTTTCGGCATGCGCGCCGAAGACATCAGCTCACTTCCGTGGCAGTCGAACTACGTCGTTACGCGCGTCTACAATGGGGAGATTGCCGACGAGACGGGCCTCTCGGAGCAGGATCCGTTCACACTCCGGCACTTCGAGGTGGACGAGGAGCGTCAAATCGCGCTCATTCGTATCGTCATCAAGAAACGGAAGGCCGGATTCGTGGAAAGCGGCATACAGCTCGGCTCCTACCTGGAAGTCGATAATTTTCTCTAATCCATTTATAAGGTCTATGCACATTTTGAATCTCCTTGTATAATCAGGATGTGGGGGACGAATTCCCTCCAAGCTGGTGCGAAGTGGGGGCAGAATGGAACAGGATCTTCAGGTTGTATCACTCGAAGGTGGAGCTACCATAGCGGAGGCCGACGCGCTGCGGGTACGCCTGTCCGAAGCTGTCGAATCAGCGAGCAAGGTGCTGATAAACCTCTCGCACGTGACCCGTATGGACCTCGCCGGAATACAGGTGTTGTATGCCGCCCGCAGGACGGCAACCGCACATGGTGTCGCGTTTCACCTGACCGGGACCGTGTCGGACGCGGTGCGCGAGGCCTTCGAGGCAGGCGGCTTCGTGAAGCAGGCGCCGGCGGACGCCAGGGAGCTCGAAGCGACGCTTCTGGACTTCGTTGAAGAGGAGTAGCCTTCCGCCACGACCCTTAGAGTGAGGCATCATCCATGGATCAATTTCGTGAAAACTTTCGTGAAGAAGCATTTGAGCTCTTGAACTCGCTGGAGGCTTCCCTCCTCGAGCTCGAGAACAATCCGGATAACCAGGCCGAGATTTCCGCCGTATTCCGCTCCATGCATACGATCAAGGGCTCCGCCGCGATGTTCGGTTTCGACCACATCTCGGAGTTCGCGCATGAGATCGAGAACATGCTGGAGTTCCTGCGTGACGGGCGTATCGGGGTGACCGATGACCTCATAAATCTCACCCTGAAAGCGCGTGATCACATCCGTGAGTTGCTGGGAATCGAAGACGAGGTCCCGCAGGAAGTGCGGGAGACCTCGGAGCGCATACAGCTCGAGTTCAAGGAGTACGTCGTCGGTCTCCTCGAGCCGCAGGGTCCGCCGAGCGATGCGCCGAGCGCCCCGGCCGGCGATCTTTCATCGATTGGGGATGAGACCGGCGGCGCTGAGACCGCCACGACGAGCGTCGACGAGAACACGGCCGATTCGAGCGAGCTCGACCACTACGTCACCTACCGCGTGCGGTTCAGGCCCAACACCGACATTTTCCGAAACGGCACCCGACCGCTGATGCTGCTGCGCGAGCTCGCCGAGTTCGGTGACTGTACGAGTGTGCCGTACACCGATCGCATCCCCGATCTCTCCACACTCGATCCGGAGAGCTGCTACACGCAGTGGGACGTGGTGCTGACCACGAGAAAGCCCGCGTCGGCGATCCGAGACGTGTTCATTTTCGTCGAGGATGACTGCGAGCTCTCGATCAACGTCATCGACGATCTCTCGGAGGTCGAAGAGAATCACAAGCGCCTCGGTGAGATCCTCGCGGATCGCGGTGTGGTTCCGCGGGAGGCCATCGATCGTGCGGCCGGGAAACAGAAGCGTCTCGGCGAAGTGCTGGTGGAGGACGGCGTAAATCAGCGAGAGATCGAATCCGCCCTCCAGGAGCAACAGCACGTCGACCGTTCGCGCAAGAAGTTTCAGCAGGAGCTTTCCAGCTCGAGTATCCGCGTCAGCTCCGAGAAGCTCGACCACCTCGTCGACCTCGTCGGGGAGATCGTGACCCTGCAGGCGCGCCTGAGCCAGACCTCGACACGGATGGAAGATGCGGGGCTGGGCTCGATAGCCGAGAACTTCGAGCGACTCACCGACGAGCTCCGCGACTCCACCATGAGCATCCGCATGCTGCCCATCGGGACAACCTTCTCC
>JAWLDL010000287.1:0-3814 GCA_041686675.1 Spirochaetia bacterium
GGAGCAGGTAGGTTTCCTCGTTCCGGCGACCGAGGCTGAGAAGCCCCGGGTAGAACGCGCCGGCGTCCAGCGCGTCGCCCGCGAGAATATCGTCGAGGGGCGTGAAATGCACGAACGTGCTCTCGTTGGCGAGATAGTCGCCGAGGACGACGTCCGGGTGCTGCTGGCGCTCGAGCAGGGAGTCGGCGGGCCGCGGGGTGAACTCCACCTCGATCTTGTAGCGTTCCTGCTGGGCGTTGTACATCTCCACGTAGGCGGCGACCGAGGCGCGATCCGTCCACATGGTGGCGGTTACGGTCTGGCGTCGCTCGCAACTCGCGAGGACACCGGCGAGAATGCTGAGAAGCAGGATGATGATGAGCGCACGGGCGGCGCGGTTGGTACGGTGGTTCACGGTGCGGCCATAGTATGGGCGCGGCGGAGCACTGTCAATTCCGCGCCGGCGGCCGGGGCACCCGGGGGGTCTGGAATCGCCGGCGGGTATGCGCTACACTGCCCCCAATACGGGCAGGTGGCGATGTCTGAATTCATGACCCCCCCGGGGTACGACAGAAGTGAATATCCCGATTCTCTGACAGGGTACTTCCTCATAAGCGAGGCGGAGATGATGGACCCCAACTTCTTCCGCACGGTCGTCCTCATCATCAACCACGACGAGAACGGGGCGTTCGGGCTCGTGGTCAACCGGAAGTCGAGCCTGACGCTCGGCGATGTCCTTCCGGAGTTCGACGATCCCCGCGGCGCGATACTTCCCCTCTACGTCGGCGGACCCGTGCAGCAGGAGTTCCTCTTCGTCGTGCACTCTCCCTACACCGACCACGAGCCGAGTGAGGCGTCCATCGAGCCGGTCGAAGGGGTGATTTTCGAACCGGCCTTCGAGGAAGTGCAGGAGCTCTTCCACGCCGAAGGCTGGAACGCACTACCGGCTGCGGTTCGCCCGAAGGTGCTGCTCTTCCTCGGCTACTCCGGATGGGCGCCGGGGCAGCTCGAGACCGAGCTCGAGGACGGCGCCTGGATCCTGCACAAGGCCCGGCCCCACATCGTGTTCCACCCCAACCCGGAGGAGGGCTGGAAAGATGCCCTCAGGGACAAGGGCGGGCTCTACCGGATCTTCGCCGACACCGACCAGAAACCATCCACCAACTGATGAAACCGATGCCGAACTGATGTCGAGCACGCCGGCCTCACGCATCTTCATAATCGGTATCGTCGTGGAGGGCGGTCTGGGCCTGTTGGGCCTGGGGCTGGCGGCCATCATGGGCCTCGACATCATCGGGATGCTCGTCCCGGGCTCAGGTGGCGCATCCGCTGCCGCCACCGGCACCAACGCCGCCGGCGCGCCCGCCGCTGTGGTGCGAGCGGCTGCGGGCCAGGTAGCCCTCGGCGTCGCCGCGACCCTGCCACCGCTCGCCGGGTTCCTCTACGCGCTCCGCTCTCAGTGGCCGCCGCTTTCGCGGATCCGCCGTACCCTCGAAGACGGTCTGATGCCGCATTTCGCGGGGCTCGGTCTCCTGCCTCTCGCGCTGCTCGCCGGCCTCGCCGGCGTGGGGGAGGAGCTGTTGTTTCGCGGCTTTCTCCAGTCCGCGCTAGCGCTTTCCTTCGGTGAGGTGGCGGGACTCCTCCTCGCCGCGACCGTCTTCGGCCTCGTGCACTGGATCACCCCATTCTATGCGCTCTACGCCGGAATCCTCGGCGTCTATCTCGGTGCGTTGTTCCTCCTCACCGGGGGGCTTCTCGCCCCCATCCTCTGCCATGGTATCTACGACCTTGTTGCTCTCGGTGTGCTACACCACCGTGTTCGCCGGGGACACGTTGTCGATGAGCACACTGCGCACCGCCGAACAGGCGAGGCGGGCCATCTCGCGGCGGGCATGGAAGGTGGCGCTTCCGATGTGGGGGAGAACGACGACGTTGTCGAGTGAGAGAAGCGCAGTCGTGATCTCGGGCTCGAACTCGTAGACGTCGATGCCGGCGCCGAAGAGCTCGCCATCGGTGAGCGCCGTGACGAGATCATCCTCCTTGACGATTGGGCCGCGTCCGATGTTCACGAAGATCGCATCCTGTTTCATCCGACGGAAGGCATCGAGGGTGAAGCGGTGACGCGTCTCCTCGGTGAGGGGCGCGGTGACAACGATGACGTCGGCCGTATCGAGCATTTCCTCGAAGGTGACGTACTCCGCCGGCAGCATGAGCTCGGCGTGCTCGTCGCGTCGGCGCTTCGTGTAGACCACGCGCATGTCGAAGCCTCGGGCCCGTTTGGCGAGCGCCTGCCCGATGCGGCCCATGCCGAAGATGCCGATGGTGGTTCCGGCGAGCTCCTTGCCGAGGTAGAGCGTGGGGGTCCAGGCGACATGACCGGTCGAGCGGGTGAAGCGATCGGCGTCGGGGATGCGTCTCGCGACCGCCATCACGAGGGCGAAGCCGAGCTCGGCGGTGCCCTCGGTGAGCACGTGGGGGGTGTTGCACACGCGAATGTCACGCTCGCGGGCGGCATCGAGGTCGACGTTGTTGTAGCCGACCGCGTAGTTTCCGATCACCCTGAGCTTCGGGGCGGCCTCGATGAGGCTGCGGTCCACCGGATCGGCGAGCAGGGGGACGAGACCGTCGGCATCCGCGACCTCACGCTCGAGCACCTCACGGGGGATGGGCTCGTCCGATTCATGGTAGAAGAGATCGACATCCGAGAAGTACTCCCGCACGTCGAATGGCAGCTTTCTGGTCACAACGACTTTCATTGAGAGGCTCCTTCCGGCAAGCCTCGGTTTGCAGTCGGGCCCGCCTTCTGTGCTATACTTATTCATTGTGACGAAGTTCCCGTTTAACGCCTATAGTACCTACCTCCGTGAAAGATACGGAGAGCGCACCTACCGCATCGGCGTGGACGCGGGTTTCTCCTGTCCCAACCGCGGGCGCGACCGCAGCCGGGGCGGGTGCAGGTTCTGCGACGAGAGCGGTTCACGGGCGGCATACATCGCCGACTACGAGGCGGCCGATCTTAGAGGGCAGATCGAACGCTCACGGGAGGCGCTTTCCCGGCGCTACGGCGCCTCACAGTTCATTCTCTACTTCCAGGCCTTTTCGAGCACCTATGCGCCGGCCGAGCGGCTGCGGGAGATCTACGACGCCGGCCTCGCCGTCATGCCCTTCCGGGAGCTCATCGTCTCCACCCGCCCCGACTGCGTGGACGCGGAGGTCGCCGAGCTCCTCGGCTCCTACCGCGATGGGCTGAGCGACGTGTGGGTGGAGCTCGGGCTTCAGTCGGCACACGACGAGACGCTTCGTCGGGTGGGGCGCGGCCACGACGTGGCGGCCTTCGATGCGGCTCTGTCAGATCTGCGCGCGGCGGGGGTCAAGGTGGCGGCCCACGTCATCTTCGGATTGCCCGGTGAAGGCCCGGAGGAAATGGAGGAGACGGTGCGGTATCTCGCCGAGCGTCACATAGACGGAATCAAGATTCACAACATGCATGTGGTAGAGGGCACCCCGCTTGCCGCAGAGTATCGGCGGGGGGAGTTCGAGGTGCCCGGGCCCGAAGAGCACCTTCGAAACGTCGCGGCTGCACTCGAGCTGCTGCCGCGTGAGACAGTAGTGATGCGGATCACGAGTGACACCGCCGAGGAGCGGCTGCTCGCCCCACGCGAGTTCTGGGGCAAGCAGGAGTTTCGACGGCGGCTCGTGGAATATATGCGGGAGCACGATATGTATCAGGCCGGAGGTAACCGACAGCAATGGCCAAGCAGATCAAAGATAACGAGACACTGACGCTCATCGAGCGGATAGCCGATCACTTCAACAACAATCTCTACAACCGGTA
>JAWLDL010000288.1:0-3801 GCA_041686675.1 Spirochaetia bacterium
GCGGATGCAGGTGGTAAGCCTCACCGGAGCGGAGGGGCCGCTCTCCGCGCCCCTCATCGAGGCGGTGCGCGAGACCCATCGGGCGGGACGGCAGTCCATCCTCTTTCTCAATCGCCGGGGCTTTGCCGCGTTCTTCCAGTGCCGCTCCTGCGGGTTCGTGCTCCGCTGCCGGCACTGCTCGGTGACCCTCACCTACCACAAGGCGAAGGGAAAGATGGTCTGCCACTACTGCGGCTACAAGGCCGAGCCGCCGCGTGCCTGCCCCGAATGCGGCTCCCTCGACGCCGGGTTTGCCGGACACGGGACCGAGCGCATCGAGGAAGAGGTGCAGGCCCGCTTTCGCGATTTCACCGTCCGCCGCCTCGACACAGACGCCGCCCGCAAGAAGGGTGTGCTCGAGGACACCCTCGACGCCTTCCGCCGCGGCGAGATCCACGTGCTCCTCGGCACCCAGATGGTCGCAAAGGGCCTGAACTTTCCCGGCGTGAAGCTCGTCGGCATCATCCAGGCCGACACCGGACTCATGCTCCCGGACTTCCGGGCCGCGGAGCGCACCTTCAGCCTCATCACCCAGGTCGCAGGACGCGCCGGTCGCTACAGCCCCGACGGGACGGTGATCGTGCAGACCTTTCAACCGCATAATCCCGCGGTCGCCCGGGCGGTGTCCGGGGAGATCGAGGAGTTCTACACCGATGAGATCGAGATGCGCCGCGGGCTCGCCTTCCCGCCCTTCAGCCGGCTTCTGCGGATCGTCGTGCGATCGAAGGACCGCGCCGCCGCCGAGCGTGGCGCCGCAGAGCTTGCCGAGCGTCTTGTCGCGGCGGCGGGAGCTGAAACCGAGGTGATGGGGCCGGCCGAATGCGCCCTCGCCGTCATAAGCGGAAATCACCGGCGCCAGGTGCTTCTTCGCACCGACGACTTCCGCGCCGCCCACCGCGCGCTTGCGACCGTTCTCGCCGGCTACCGGGTGCCCTCACGCGTCTACCTCGAGGTGGACATCGACCCGGTGAGCGTGCTGTAGGCGCGGCGGTCGCGCCCCCGGGGGCCGCCTGCCACGCGTTGCCGCAAACAATTGACGCGGCCGCGGGGTTTTAGTAGCCTTTGAGGGAACATGGCGACGAGAGAACTTATCTACCATCCCAACGAGCTCCTCAACAGGCGGGCCGACCCGGTGCCTGAGATAAACGCCGAGACCCGCGAGCTCGCGGAAGAGATGATCGAGATCATGAAGAACGCCGACGGCATCGGCCTCGCCGGGCCCCAGGTCGGCGTCCTCGAGCGGCTGTTCGTGGTGAAGCTTCCCGAAGACGAGCCCCGTGTGTTCATCAACCCCCAGATCCTCGAGACATCGCTCCAGACGACGGTGTACGAGGAGGGCTGCCTGAGCATCCCCGGCATCTACGCCGACTTAGAGCGTTCGGCAGCGATCCGCGTGCAGGCGTGGAACGAGCGCGGACGCCGCTTCAACCTCGAGGCGGACAAGATGCTCGCCCGGGTGATTCTGCACGAGAACGACCATCTCAACGGTGTGCTCTTCATCGATCATCTCTCGGAGAAGAAGCGAGATCGCATCCTCCGGAAGTACTCCACACCCGTCGCCGGCTAAGTACATGAAACTCCTCTTTGCAGGAACCCCCGATATTGCAGTTCCCTCTCTCAGGAAGGTCGCCGCGCGCTTTCCCGTGGTGGGCGTACTCACCGCACCGGACGCCGTCTCGGGGCGCGGGCGGAAGGTGACCCCGCCGGCGGTGAAAGTGGCCGCCGATGATCTCGAGCTGCCGGTGCTCCAGCCCGTGCGCCTCGATGAGGACGCGCGCGCCGCGGTTCGCCGCCTCGAGCCGGAGATGCTCGTCACCTTTGCCTACGGGAAGATCTTCGGTCCGAAGTTTCTCGGCCTCTTCGAAGAGGGCGGGGTCAACGTGCATCCATCCCTGCTGCCTGAGTATCGCGGACCCTCGCCGATCCCGGCGGTCATTCTCGCCGGCGAGCCGGAGACGGGGATCACCATCCAGTATCTTGCCGCGGAGATGGACGCCGGGGCTGTCATTGCCCAGGAGCACATCGCCCTGACGGGAGCGGAGACCACCGAATCGCTCTCAGCCCTCGTTGCCGAGAAGGCGGCCGATCTCCTCGTCGAAGCGCTTTCCCGGATCGAGGAGGGCACCGCCGAGCCCGAGCCCCAGAACGAAGCCGAGGCTACCTACTGCAAGCTCATTCGAAAGGAAGACGGCGAGATCGAGTGGGCCCGCGAGGCGGTGCGGATCGAGCGGATGGTTCGCGCCTACACGCCATGGCCCGGCGCCTATACCTACTGGGGCGATCGCAAGCTCACCATCCGCGAGGCCGACGTGTACACCTCCGATGCCGTCGGTCCCACGCCCGACCGACCGGCCGCCGACGCCGTTTCCGGTGCCGGCGAATCCTACGAGGCCGGAGAGGAGGCGCTCTCCACTCACGAGGAGCCCGGTCACGTCCTCGGAGTAGACAGGCGCTGGGGAATTCTGATACAAACCGGTAGTGGAGTGCTCGCAGTTCAGCGGCTCCAACTCCAGGCGGGACAACCATTAGACTGGAAGAGCTTCATAAACGGTCACCAGGATCTCCCCGGAACCGTGCTCGGAGGCTAGAAGAAACCTGATGTGGCGATTCACCGACCGGCTCCGTAAGATGTTCCCCCGCTACGGGGAACGCCCGGAAAGCCGTTACTTCAAGATTACCGTTCTCTCCGTTCTCGGCATCGTTTTGTTGACCATCGTGGCGGGGCTCGGCACCTTCGTGCTGTCGCTGCGGGGGCGCGAGCAGATTCTCGTACCCGAGGTGCGGCAGGAGGAGCTCACCGAGGCGCTCATCGAGCTGCAGGAGCGTGAGCTCCACGGGTTGGTCCAGCTTCGTTACCACTCCGATCCGAACCTCAAGGGCAAAGTTGTCGATCAGGACCCCGCCGCCGGCGCCCTCGTGCGCGCCGGCAAGGAGGTCACCCTGACCGTGAGCCAGGGCGCCATTGTCGACCGTGTGGGCGACTACACCGGGCGCACCCTGCAGGAGGTGCGCAGCGAGCTCGCGACCCTGTTTACCACCTTCGACGCACTGCTTCAGGTGGGGGACGTGAGTTACGTCTTCTCAGACGAGCCCGCCGGAACCGTTCTCGAGCAGGACCCCGAGCCCGGCACAGAGCTCTCCGGCACCACGCCGCTCGATCTCGTGGTCAGCCGTGGCGAGGATGTGCGGCGCGTCAGCGTGCCTTCATACTCGGGGCTCAATTATCAGGAAGCCATCGATCTGCTCGCCGAGGAGAACACACCATTCGTCTTCTCGCTTGCCGACACCGGTCAGGCCGGCGCCGGCGGCATCGTCGTCGACCAGGAGCCCGAAGCGGGCGAGTCGGTGCCCGCGGGCTCTCGTGTGCACCTGACCATGATGCCGCCCGATGAAGTACCCGAAGCCATGGTCTTCGGCCTCTTCGAGCGCGTGCTCCCCGACTATCCCGTGGCTGTCGACGTCACCCTCGAGGCCATCGATCCCGACGGCGAGCGCGAGACCCTCTTCTCCATGAAGCACCCCGGCGGCGAGATCGCAGTACCCTACATGGTCGAGGAGAACTCCCGCATCGTCCTCTCCCGCTTCGACACCGAAGTCCTGAGCGAACTCGTCCGCCGCCCCGACCCCGAACCCGAGCCCGACACGCCACAGCGCGAGGACCAGGCCGACACAGCGCCCCCCGCGGACCAGGGTGATGGGAACCCGGGCGGCGCCGAGGGCCAGGACGATGGAGACTCGGACGAGGAGCAGGGCGAGAACTGA
>JAWLDL010000289.1:0-3778 GCA_041686675.1 Spirochaetia bacterium
TCGATGTCGAGGCGGTGACGAGCGGCGTCGGCGCCGTGGTCATCGGACAGGTGATGGGGCTTCTTGCCGCGCGGTGAACGCGCGTGCCCGCCGGGCTCGTTGCACATTGAGCTTTTCGTTGACGGACGACCCCCGTGCCGGGTAGAATGCAGCATACCTTCCGCCTTCGGAGCCATTCTACGTGAATCTTTTGAACTATATCCTCAGGCGCATCCTGCTGATGCTGGTGGTATTGTTCGGAGTGTCGCTTATGGTGTTCACCATCATGATGCTCCTGCCGCCGGGAATGCGCGTCGCAGTATATGTGCATAACGAGAAAATCACCCCGGACCAGCTCGAGACGCTCATAGACCGCTACGGGCTCGAGGATCCCGCCCCCATACAGTACTGTCGGTGGATGGGGAACGTTCTGCAGGGGGATTTCGGCTATTCGGTTACCGCCTCTGCGCCGGTTACGCAGGGGTTCAGTCGGTACTTTCCCATAACCTTCGAGCTCATGCTCATCGCCGGGCCGTTAACGGTGATGGTGGGAATCTTACTGGGGACGATCGGCGCCGTTCACAAAGACAAACCGGCGGACCACTTCACGCGTGTGTTCGCCATCGTCGGCTACTCCCTGCCGACCTTCTGGCTCGGGCTGCTGTTGCTGATGCTCGTCTACGGCTACTTCGGTATCTTTCCCCCCGGCTATTTGTCCGACGCGGGAAAGAACATCATCTTCAGTGAGGGGTTTACCAACTATACCGGTATCATCCTCGTTGACGGTATCCTGAACTGGGAGTGGGGCGTCGTCCTCGACGATCTCTACCACCTGGTGCTGCCGTCGGTGAGCTTCGTGATCCTCGCATCGGCCCTGATCCTGAGGCTCACGCGCTCCAGCATGCTCGAGGCCCTCGGGCAGGACTACATCCGCACCGCCCTGGCCAAGGGCGCCGACCGGCGGACCATCAACAAGGTGCATGCCAGGCGAAACGCGCTCATCCCGGTCGTAACCGTGGCAGGCCTGCTCTTTGCCCAGATGATGGCGGGGCTCGTGGTAACCGAGACCATTTTCAACCGCCCCGGCATCGGGCAGTGGATCGTCCGTGCGGCGTTGCAGCTCGACGTGCCGGCCATCATGTTCAACGTGCTGTTTCTCGGGGTCGTCTTCGTGACGGTGAACCTCATCGTCGACATCATCTACGCCTACATCGACCCCCGTATCAGGCTGTATTGAGTACCAGAGGAGAATAGCGAACGATGTCAGATTCGCATAAGACCGAAATCGTTCCGGACCATACGACCAAAGTCCTCACAGACGACGCCGGCTTCGAGGTTGCCGCCCATCCGCGGGTGCAGGAGTTCATCTTCTCCGCGAAGCGCTTCCTGAGCAATCCCCTGAGCATCATCGGGCTCATCATCATCCTCGGCTTCGCGCTGGTGGCCATTTTCGCACCCGTGCTTGCGCCGCCTGAGAACCCCGAGAATCCGTACCGGATACCCCATGCCGGCTGGGCCGTCGAGCCTCAGGCGCCGTCTGAGGAGAACATACTCGGCACGATGGAGCAGCAGTACGACGTGTACTACGGTCTCATCTGGGGCACCCGCAGCGCCTTCCGGATCGGGTTTTTCGTAGTGCTCGCAAACCTGGCCATGGGACTCGTGCTCGGCTCGGTTGCGGGGTACTTCGGGGGGCTCATCGACGAGGTGATCATGCGGATCACCGATATGTTCTACTCCATCCCGTTCCTGGTGATGGCCATGGCCCTGGTCGTGGCGATCGGGCGGGGGCTGAACTCCATCATCATAACGCTCATCGTCATACAATGGACGACCTACGTCCGCGTCTTACGCGGAGAGATCCTCACCGTACGTGAGAACGACTACGTGCAGGCGGCCCGTGCGAGCGGGGCCTCCCATCTTCGCATCATAACCACCCACATCCTGCCGAACAGCATTTACTCGGTGCTCATCGTCGCCTCGATGAACATCGGCGTGACCGTGCTCGCGGCGGCGACGCTGTCATTTCTCGGACTCGGTGCGGAGATCGGCTACGCCGACTGGGGGCAGATGGCGAATACCGCCCGCAACTGGATAGTCGGCCCGCCGGGCAACCGCCTGGCTTACTGGCACGTTGTCATGATTCCGGGTGCGGCGATTTCGCTCTTCGTCCTGGGGTGGAACCTCCTCGGTGATGCGGCGCGCGACGTGTTTGATCCCAAGATGCGGAGGAAATAATGTCGGCACAGACCGATTCCACGATACGCACGGATCCCATGATAGAAACGAGGGATCTGTACACTAACTTCTACACCTTCGAGGGCGCGGTGAAGGCGCTCAACGGGGTGTCGGTGAAGGTCAGACGCGGCGAGACCTATGGTCTCGTCGGAGAGTCCGGGTGCGGAAAGAGCGTGACCGTGCGCTCGATGATGCGCATCGTCCAGGCGCCCGGCAAGATCGAGGACGGGGAGATCCGCCTCTTTCTCTCCGACGACCACAAGCAGAAGGCCATCGACATCCTCGACCGAAGCGAAGCTTACATGCGCTCCATCCGGGGAAACGAGATCTCGATGATCTTCCAGGAGGCGAGCGCCTCCCTCAATCCGGTGTTCACCATCGGCTTTCAGGTCGGCGAGAGCTTCATCTTCCACCGAAAGGCGGAGATGATCGAGAAGACCAACGAAGCCCTTACCGCCGAGCTCGAGCGCGGCGCACCGGCACCGGTCTCGTGGTGGAAGCGCATGCAGCACGCGCTGTTTACCCGCGAGCACGCGCTGCTTCTGCACTACCGCACGCGGGTCGCGGAGATCGACCGTCAGATCGACGAGCTCGAGGGCGCGGAGGACCCGGCCTCGCTTCGCCGCAAGAAGAGCCTGAAAGCCCGGCGCGAGCGGGAGTGGAAGCCGGACCTCGTGCTTTCGCTCGTGAAGCGCGTGCCTTTTCTGAAGCGCTATCAGAAGCGCATTCACAAGACCATTCGCGGTGAGGTGATTACGCTGCTCGAGTCCCTCGGCGTGCCGAACCCGCAGAACGTGGTGGACCGCTATCCCCACGAGCTCTCCGGCGGCATGCAGCAGCGCATCGTCATCGCCATGGCCCTTGCCTGCCACCCGACGCTTCTCATTGCCGATGAGCCCACCTCGAACCTCGACGTGACCATTCAGGCGCAGATCATCGATCTCATCCGAAGGCTGAAAGAAACGAGCATCGCGAGCGTGCTCTTCATCACCCACGACCTCGGTGTCGTTGCGGAGATGTGCGATCGGGTGACGGTGATGTACGCAGGCGACACCGCCGAAACCGCCGAGGTGGCCGAGCTCTTCAGAAACCCGCTGCATCCGTACACGCAGGCGCTTCTCGACTCCGTCCCCAAGGAGGAGCAGGAGGGCGAGCTTGCCACCATCCCGGGCACGGTGCCGAACCTCGTGAACCCGCCCACCGGCTGCCGCTTTCACCCGCGCTGCCCGCATGCGATGGAGATCTGCAAACGGCAGAAGCCGCCGGTGACCGAGTATGCGCCGGGGCACAGCGTCTCCTGTCACCTGTATCCCGCGCCCGCGGACAACGCGAAGGAATCCACCGATGGCTGATACCCTCATCGATATACGAGAGCTCAGGAAGTACTATCCGGTGAAGGCCGGCGTGTTCAAACGTCACGTGGCCGACGTAAAGGCGGTCGACGGGGTCGATCTGAAGGTCCGAAAGGGCGAGTGCCTCGGCCTCGTCGGCGAGTCGGGCTGCGGAAAGACGACGCTCGGAAAGACGCTGCTCCGCCTCCACGATGCGACCTCGGGGCGTG
>JAWLDL010000290.1:0-3758 GCA_041686675.1 Spirochaetia bacterium
AGATGTGCGTCGAGGTTCGAGAAGGGCTCATCGAGCAGTAACACGCTCGGCTCGAGCACAAGCGCGCGAGCAAGGGCCACGCGCTGCTTCTGTCCGCCGGAGAGCTCTTCGGGCTTACGGTGGGCGAGTCCGTCGAGACGGACGGTCTCGAGCATGCGATCGACCCGGCGCCTTATCTCGGCAGACTGCAGGCCGCGCATCCGCAGCCCGAACCCGATGTTCTCCTCCACGTTCATAAACGGAAAGAGCAGATAGTTCTGGAAGACCAGCACCGTATCGCGGCGCTCGGGACGCACGGCGGTCACGTCACGTGCGCCGAAGCACACACGACCACGGTCGGGTGTCTCGAGACCGGCGATCATCTTGAGGGTAGTGGTCTTCCCGCAGCCGGACGGCCCGAGCAGGCACAGAAGGCCGCCCGCCGGGGCCGACACGGAGACATCGTCGACTGCCGGGTGGTCGGCGCCGGGAAAGCGTCTGGTCAGATGCTCGAGTGCAACTTCAGTCATACCTTCCCCAGTCCACTGAGTGCGGCGGAGCGCCCGGTGAGGTAGCGGGCGGTCACAGCGAGGATGAGAATCGCCGGAAGCACGAAGATGATGGCAAGGGCGGCGGTCACCGCGTGATCCCCGGATGTGGCGAAAGAAAAGAGCAGTATCGGCAGCGTCACGACGCGGCCGCCTCCCACCATCAAGGTGAGCACGTACTGACTCCAGGATACCAGAAACACGAAGAGCGAGCCGATCATAACGCCGGGAAACACGCTCGGCAGCGTAATGTGGCGCAGCACCTGCAGCGGGCGCGCGCCGAGACTGCGTGCCTGCGCCTCGAAGTCCCTGTCGTAGTTCGCAAATACACCTTTCATCACCAGAATCATATAGGGAAGCGTGGGAAGCAGGTGGGAGAATATGACACCGGTGCGGGTATCGGCAAGCCCGATCCGGATGAATACCACCTGTATCCCCATGATGACCGCAATGCCCGGCACAATGAGGGGGGCGAGAATGAGGATCTCGAGCCCGTCCTTCCCCCCGAGCCGCGTAGTGCCGAGCACACGCCCGGCCGGTACGCCGAGGAGGATGTTGATGACGGTGACCGCGGCACCGATAACGAGGCTGTTTACGACCGCGGCGAGCACACGCGAGGCCGGCGAAAGCAGATAGGCCCACCCGCGGAGGCTGAGCTCACCCGGAACTACGCTCGGAAAGAACCACCTGTGGCTCACCGACCACACCCCGAGCGGTAGAAGCGGCAGCGCCACAAGAAGGACGATGCCGGCGATGGAGGCGCGGTGGAAGACGGTGCCTCTCGCACGGGTCATGCGCTTCCTCCGATCACCCATCGCGTCGCGAGGCGGTAGAGGTAGACGAGGAAGAGGACGAACACCGCGATGAACATGCTCGTCGCCATTGCCTGCGGCCGGGCTGCGAGGTCAACGTCGATGTAGAGCCGGTAGGCGAAGACCGCCAGCATGGAGGGGAAGGTCTTTCCGAGCAGAAACGGCACCTCGAAGGAGCCGAAGGTAAAGGCAAAGATGATGATGGAGGCCGGCACGAGACCGGGTGCCACGAGCGGGATGAGAACGTGGCGAAGCGTCTGCCCCGGTGTCGCCCCGAGGGAGCGGGCCAGCTGCTCGTAGTCGGCGCCGATGGACTGAAGCACCGCGAGCGCTATCAACCCGATGAAGGGGATCTGCTTCCACATGTAAACCAGGATGATGGCGACGCCCCAATCGTCGTGAACCACCGCGGGAAACTCCGCGGGCCCGCCAATCATGCCGAGCTGATGCAGCACCCGGGCGAGGAGCCCGCTCTGGGAGACGAGCATCATCATGCCCACCGCCACCACGAGGTAGGGGACGGTGAGCGGCAGCTGATAGACGAACGTGGCAAAGCGCTTGCCGCGAAAGGGGCGCCTGAGCGCGAGTGCGGTGGCGAAGCCGAGGACGACGGTCAGGGTCGTCGTCACGACGGATACGAACACGGTGAGGCCAAGCGAGCGCAGAAAGCCCGGCCGGGTGAGCACTTCGCGGTAGGCCTCGAAGCCGAAATCGGTCATGCCGATGACGGGAAAGTAGCCGAGACTCTGGGTCAGACCCAGCGCCAGCCCGCCCGCAAAGAGGGCGAGGAGAACGACCAGCGCGGGCCCGAGCATGAGAACCAGGGTGAGACGGCGCTTCATCACCGCTGGAGGACGTTGGACCTCCATCCCTCCTCGATGGCCTCGATCCAACCGGCCTGGGGCTCGGGAACGCTGTGTTCCTGGAGAACCTCGGGCTCGAGCACGGCCGGCGATCGTGGCAGATTCTCGAAGCGTTCCTGCCAGTCCTGCGGTAGCCTGTCGATCGAGAGTACCGTCGGATCACCCCAGACCCCGGTCCTGGACTTTTCGAGCTGCGTTGCCGGCTCGAGAAGGTCATTCGCGACGACCATGGCCGCCGCCTTGTGGGGCGAGTTGAACGGGATGGCTACGTAGTGAGTGTTGGTCAGCGTTCCCCCCTCGAAGACGAAGGTGCGGGCGCTTTCGGGATAGCGGCCCTGCTCTATGAGGTTCGCGGCGTAGCGCGGATTGTAGTCCATATCGAACTCGACCTCGGCGTTGGCAAAGAGACTTTGAAGCCGCGTTCTCGTCTCCGGATAGGTCTCGCCCTCTCGCCAGAGATAGGGCTCGAGCTCGTTGAGCGTCTCCCAGACTTCGGGGGCAATCTCTTCGTAGAGCTCCCGGTCGAAGGGCTGCTGGAACTCTTCGTAGCCGCCCGCGACGTGATACCACACATGGCGGACAAAGGCGGAGCCGTTGAAATCCGGCGGCGCCGGATAGGTAAAGCGTCCCGGGTTCTCCCGTGCCCAGTCAAAGAGGGCGTCGATGCTCCTGGGCGGGTCGGAAAGACGCGCGCTGTCATACACCATGACGAATTGCGCCCCGCCATAGGGGGACTCAAAGCCGTCCACGGGATACCCGAAGTCGTTTGTGATGACGGGGTTCCCGGTTTCCACGTACTGCATGTTGGGAAGCATCGAGTCGTAGGGGCCGAAGAGGAGATCCGCCTCTTTCATGGTGCGGAAGTTCTCTCCGTTGACCCACACGAGATCGACCGAGCCGTTTTCCACGCGGCCGGCCTGCTTCTCTCCGAGCACCTTGTTCACGAACACACTCGCATCGGTAACCGGCACCATGTTGAGGCGAATGCCGTATTCTTCCCGCACGCGGCTGCCGACATATCCCTGGACAAACCCGTTTATCGAGTCCGAGCCGCCCCACATGTAGAAGAAGACTTCCTGTCCCTCGGCCTCCGCGACGATTTCGTCCCAGCGCATGGAGTCCACGCGCGAGGCAAAGGCGGGCCCATCGGCGCCGGTGCCGCCCGCGCCCCGGTCGCCGGCTCGCCCGCGCCCGGCTTCAGCTTCCCCGCTTTCCGCGCCGCCGGCTTCCGCGCCGCCGGCGGGAAACGAGACCCCGGCGACCGATATGAGGAGCATCAGTACCAGGAGGGCCGGCTTCAGAGCCGCACCCCGCACGAGTCTCAGGAAAATCGCCGGCATCCGCATCACATCCCCCTTCGGTTACGGTAGGGGTAAGGTACCGTCGCCTCTGTGTCGGCGGCAACACGGAGCCTCGAATTCCGGCAAAAAAGGTTGTGCCTGCAAGCAAGGCCACGAACGGCGGCACCCCCGGGGTAAACGCCGCCGGCGGCCGCCCCCTCCCGGCCCTCAGCTCACCGCCGCCCGCCAGACGAAATCGGGGAGCACGTGCAGGCC
>JAWLDL010000291.1:0-3736 GCA_041686675.1 Spirochaetia bacterium
CTCAGCGTGTAGGTATGATCCTGCTCGGCGGTGAAGCGCAGCATCTCCGATACGTGAGCCTCGCCCCGTTCGGCCTCGCGGTTCGTCGGGATCTCCGAGCCGTCACTCGAGACGGAGTGACGGGCGTGCATGTGGATGTCGATACCGGACTCGACCGTTCGGGTGTGGAGCTCGAGCCGACCGTCGGTCTCGCGTGCGGATACGCCCTCGAGATGGCGCTTCGCGAGGTCCCGGTATCGCGGGACCCCGTAGTTCACGACCGTCCCGTCGAGCGTCGACCTCAGCGTCACCGGCTTATCGTAGTTCAGCGGTGTGATGCTGTACTCGATAGCCGCGAGGTGCGGTTCCGCCATGCTGATGAATCGGCGGGTCTCGATGCGTGTGCGGTGCCCCGCCCGATCGCGAATACGCAGCCTGCGCGTCACCACCGCATTTCGCATGTCGAGGCTGTGCTCGTAAGACTCTACGCTGCAGCTGAGGAGGCGGCAGAACCCGCCGTCGCCGATCTTGAGCTCGATGAGAAGCCAGTTGGGGATGTTGACGAAGTCGTCGTTGGAAATGGTGCGACCGTGTACTTCGGTGCCGAGCGTATTCCACAGTCCTGCCACATAGGTTCCCGGATAGTGGATGTCGTCGTACGCCACCGCACCGCAGTAGGCGCCGCGGCTTCCGATGTAGCCGTTCCCGACCGTGGTCAGCGCCTCGCGCAGCATCTCCTCCCCAGGCGCAAAGCTTCGATAGGTGAGGATCCATGCGTCCTCTTCGCGGCCCTCGCGGAACCAGCGGCGGATGGCCTCGGTGGATAGCTCCCCGATACCGGAAACGGTCATGTCGGCGCCGCTCTCGATGAGCACGTCCTCGTTTCCGTCGTTCGTGACTCCGACGACCAGTCCGAAATTACCCCGGCGGCCGGCCTCGACCCCTTCGGGCGCGGCCTCGACGATGATGCTCTCGCTGGGGAGAACCTCGATGTTCTCGGCGGCCAACTCGAACCCGTCCGGCTCAGGCCGCACGGGGATGGCGAGCTCCATCACGTCGTTTCCGTCGATGATGGTGTCGAAGTGCTCGAGCAGTCCCGCCGCGTCGAGGACTTCGCGGCAGTTTCGGCTCGAGGAAACAAGTGCCGTGCGCACCCCGTTCTCGCGCATCTCCGAAAGGCGCTCCACCGCGTCATCGGCCGGGCGCACGCCCTTTTCCGAGAGGAGCGTGCGGAAGAGCTCGTTTTTGCGGTTTGCTATCCCGCAGACCGTCCGTCTGTCGGGAGGATCGGAGGGGTGGCCGTTCGGAAGGTGAATGTCACGCGACTCGAGAAAGGCCCGCACGCCCACGTAACGCTGGCGGCGGTAGACGTAGGGGAGATAGTCACGATGGTAGTCGAACTCCCGGGAGGTTACGCCCTCTTCGGCTTCCTGCAGGACTTCGTCGAAGGATCGCTTCCATGCCTCGAAGTGCAGCTCGGGCGTGCCCGATACCACTGCATGGAGCTCGAATACCGCACCTTTCCATATTTCCATGGGTTCTACTCCTTTGCGAGCGCGCCGAGGGCCAGGACGAGTGCGTCGGGTGAGTCCACGAACACACTCTGCGGGGCAGCCGACTCGACACGGCGCTTGAGCTCATCGTCAGTGGTGACGAAGATGCTCCGCAGATCCGCGCTCGTTCGGGCGACGCGTTCGACCATCGGTACATCCGAGGAGGTGTCTCCGCAGACCACCGTCGGCCCGTCGAGCCCGAGGCCGGTCTGCGCGTCGATGAAGTCGATGCCGTCGCCTTTGTTGAAGTCCCGGTCTCCCTCGTCTCGAGTCAGGACGATCTCGATGTCATATCCGGTGTCCTCTACGCGGAACGTCTCGCCGTCGGGGTCGAACTCCGCGACGAGGTTTCGGATGTGCTCGAGGAAGTCCCCCGAGCGTTCGCTCGGGACGCTTCCGTACATGTCCTGCCGTGCAACGGTGGTCTCGCCGAGCTTGTACTGCACCGCCGACCCGATGAGGCCGAACTCCTCGAACTCGGGCGCCTCGAGAAGCCCCGATATGCGCGAGTTGAGCTCCACGAGCCGCCGCCCCTTTTCCGCATCGACCGGCGCCTCGTGCCGGCGTCCGTGCAGGTCCCTGAACTCGCGCCCCTTGGACCCGGCGAGCAGAAACGCTTTGTCGGGCATCGTGGTGAGGTCGACGAGACCGAAGTCTTCCAGCGGAGCGGAGGTGAGCACGACCGGAGTCTTCGCTCGCGCCCGCGCGAAGCGGGTCAGCAGAATCGCGTTGTAGGCCGACTGCACCGAGGAGCGATAGCGGCCGCAATAGTTGTTCACGGTACCGTCGCGGTCGGTGATGAAGCTCGCATCCTGCGCCGGGCGGAGCAGGTCCTGCACCGCCGACATCTGAGCCTCCAGGTCCGGGAGGCGGTCTGCAACGTAGCGGTAGAGTGCGTCCTCGCCGTGCTCGAAGAAGAACAGGTCCTTCTCGAGCTCGTCGATCTCATAGTCCAGCGTGATTTGCGTCTTTCGACCGCCCGGCTTCACGAGGAACTCATGCTGTCCGTCGTCGGTCTTCGTTTCCTCGAGGGCTTCGCAGGCGTTTCGCAGGCCGGAGACTTCTTCGAGCTTCACCGCCCCGGCGAAGTAGAAGCCAACGAGCATGCGTCTCAGGGTAGTGGTCTTTTCCATGAGCTCATAGAAGTCTGCCAGGGTCTGCATAGGGTATCCTCAATAGCGCAGGATCGCTGCCACGGGCAGCGTTGTGGTGAGTGCCTCCTCCGGGTCGAGGTGCACCTCGGCATCCTGCATGAAGGACTTTACCGTGACGACGTCGACAAGATCCACATCGCCGGGCTGTTTCTCTTCGTGCACTTCCACGCTGGTGCCGTCGGCGCTGACGCTCCCCCAGACCGGCTCACCGGTGCGGACGAAGATCGCCAGGGCCCGGTCCTGTATGGCGGCAGATGGATGTCGCCATCGGCGAGTGCAAGTGTCTCTATGTCCTGTCTGTCAATGAAGGGCATGCGGTTCTCCTCAATAGTTCTCGATTGTCAGGTTCTCATCGTTCACGGCGACCACGCCGTTAGCGTAGAGTGCCGACTCGTAGACCGCCTCGTGCTCGGTGCGGCTGTCTACCTCTCCGCTGAGGCTCACGACACCGTCTTCCACGCGCACGATGATGTTTTCCATGTCGACGAAGCTCTTTCGCTCGATGGCGTTGACGATGTCTTCGGCAATGCGCTCGTCGACCGCGTCGTCGGTGGGGACGACCGCGAGCCGGTTCTGCACTTCCACAACGCCGGTCACATCGGACGCCAGGTCTTCGGCCCGCACCTTCTTCCAGTACGACTCGACGGTGCCTTCGATGGTAACGATGCCGCCGATCGTGGTAATCCGGATGTCGGATGCATCTATCGCTGAGTTCCACTCCAGAACGTTTTCGACGCTCCGCGAAATATCGCCGGCGTCGCTGCCCGGTGACTCGGCGTCCACCTCTATGTTGTTGACCACGTCGACTACGCCTGTAACGCTCCACGCATCGGCCGCGGCCGCTTCTTTCGCGGAGAAGTTCTCGACCGTGCCCGAGAGGGTAACCACTCCATCGTCGACGGCTACGTTCACGTCGTTTTCGTCGACGCGATAGTCCCACTCGAGCTGATTGCGCACGTCGGATCGGATCTCCTCGCGGTCCGCCTCGGCGCCGGCCGGGGCCTCGATCTGCAGGTTGTTGGTCACCGTCGACTCCTGGCTGGCCTACAC
>JAWLDL010000292.1:0-3713 GCA_041686675.1 Spirochaetia bacterium
CCTACGACCGCGCGGTCACCGATGCCCAGGTCGAGAAGAAAGCGGTCGTCGAGTACGACGCACCGGGGACTGCGGCCCCGGCGGCTGGGCTCCCGGCGGCCGCGGAGATCCGGCGACTCTGGGAGGTCGTGGCGGCGCGGCTTGATGCCTCGTAGGGGGCATCACCAGACCGCGCACGTGCTGTTGGCGTGGATGGTTTCGTCGCGAGTAAGAAGGGGAGCGTCGATGACCTCCGCATGCGCGACGGTGATGCGGTCAAAGGGATCCCGAGTCCACGTCATTTCCCGTGCATGTCCGGCGATGGTCGAGAAGTCGGTGTGGTCTTCCGTCAGCCGGCAGAGCCACACGACGGCGTGAGTATCGAGAAAAATCACGTCTCGGTCGGGTCTGCCGTCCAGGTCGAGGACCAATCGAGGTGAAAGAGGTCTTCGGAATCCCCGACGACTGCGTCATGCGGGACGAGGCGGTCGAGACGTCCGGGCGCGGGTGCTGTCGCGATGACAACCTGTTTTCCGTGGCGCTCGACGCTCAGGGGTTCCCCGCCCTCGGCCACTTCGTCGAGCAGGCGATACGGGTTCCTCCGCAGCTCTGTGGGCGTGATCCTTTTCATAACTACATAATGGATAATGGACGTACGCCTGTCAAGTAGTAACGTACGCCACTACCTGTTCATCGACGGTGTGGATTTCGATGTGTCCCGGCCGTGATTGAGGTCTTTTCTTCGTGTGCTTCAAATCCCGGCGGCCCTTCTTCAATCAGCGCTTCCAGAATCGCCGTATCCTGTAGTAGATTACCCACTGTGGAGGACGGCGCATGTCGCTGAGCACCGACGATCTCAAACAGGTTGTCGACTACCTCAAGGCCCACCCGGGGGAGTGGCTTCCCTCACACGTTTTCGATCTCGCCGATCGGATCTCCAACGTCGAATCCGAGCTCAAGATCCAGCGCGAGGTCATGATCGAGCGTTTCGATGCCATGGACCGCCGTTTCGAGGCGATGCAGAAGCAGATGAACGTTCGGTTCACCGCGATGCAGAAGCAAATGGATGTGCGCTTCGATCAGGTCGACAAACGCTTCGAACAGCAGGGCCGCCACACGAACCGCTGGATGACCGCCATGATGGCGCTCATCGCGCTGATCGGCGTGGCGATGACGGTGACGAACGTCATCGGGTGACGGGCCGGCAGTCGCCGGCGCGCCCACGGTCGACGCGTCCTCCCTACCTCCCCACAACGCGCTTCAGCTCCGCCTCCTCCGGCTCCACCGCGACGCCTCCGTCCCCGCGGACGATGGGCATGCGCAGCAGGCCGGGATCCTCGAGGAGCTCCTCCCGCGCGTCGAAATCCATGTACTGCATTCCCCGCTTCGTGTAGGCCTTCGACTCGGTGTCGATGAGGGCCTCGTGTCCGCCGGCGGCCTCCGCGATGCGGTCGAGCTCGCCCGCGCTCAAGGAGCGCTGGGTGAGGTCAACGAACTGAAACTCGATGCCGCGCTCCTTGAGGTAACGCTCAGCCTTCTGGGTGGCCTTCGACTTCTTCGTTCCGATGAGCTGGGTGGTCATGTCGGTCATGATAGCGCGGGGCGGGTGGATGCGTCGATGCGGGCTTCACGTGCAAATCAACCATTGCCACGGGCCCCGAATCCGACGAGAATCAGACCAGGATTCTCACGATGCGGGCGGAACTCTACTACGTCATCTTTGCATTCTTCTCTGCGCTGATGGCCGGGCTCACGGCACTGCTCGCGCTCTCGCGCGAGGCGCGGGCGGGACGTCGCTCCCTGGTGTTCTGTCTGCTCGCAAGCGGCTGGTGGGCGTTCTTCGAGGGGCTGCTCTTTCTGAACGGCGGACTGGACACGAAGGTGCTTCTTACCCGCATCCAGTACTTCGGCATCGTCGCCGCGCCGCCGTTCATCTTCTACTACATCATCGACTACCTCGGGTATCTCAAGGCCCGTCGCCGCCGCACCGGCCTCATACTCGCGGTCGTGCCGGCTCTGACCCTGATTCTCATTTTCACCAACGGCGCCCATCACCTCATGTGGCAGGAGATGCGGCTCGTGGAGACGGGAGGACTGCAGGCACTCGATGTGGTCCATGGGCCGTTTTTCTGGGCCTACACCATTTACAATTACCTGCTCCTTGTCACCGGCGGGGTGCTGGTGCTGCGGGCATTCCTCAGGACGCGCGCGATCTTTCGCTGGCAGTTCGCCGTTATTCTGCTCGCGCTGCTCCTGCCCCTGGCGGGCAACGTCCTCTACCTCTTTGATGTCGTCACCGAAAAGCCCTTCGATTTCACACCGATCTCCTTCTCGGCGGCGACGCTACTGATTGCGGCGGGATTCTTCTACTTCAAGCTGCAGGACCTTCTGCCGATTGCGAAGGAGCGTATCTTCACGAATATCCCGGACGGGATCATGGTGCTCGACGACCGCGACCGCATCATCTACGTCAACAGGGGGCTTTCTCTCCCGCTCGAGAATCCGGGCCGGTACTTCGGAAAGCCCGCTGCGAGCCTCTTCTCGGAGTTCCCACGGCTCGACCGCGTGCTCGGGGCGGGCTCGGGCGAGGCCGGCATAACGGTCGGGGATGCGCGCGGGGAGAAAGAGTTCGACGTACGCATCTCGGAGCTGCGCGATCGCCGCGGAGAGCTCATGGGAAAGCTTCTGCTCTTCCGCGACATCACCGAGCGCATGAGGCTCGAGGGCGAGTTGCGCCGCATCGCCACAACGGACGAGCTCACCGGGCTTCTCAACCGGCGGGAGTTCCTCGAACGGGCCGAGCGCGAGTTTTCGCGGAGCCTGCGTTATGACGATGCAATCACGATGCTGTTGCTCGACGTCGACAGGTTCAAGCACATAAACGATGACTTCGGGCATGCCGCCGGCGACGAAGCGCTGCGCCGCCTTGCGCGCGCCGGAGAGGAGTGTGTGCGCGCGACCGACATCTTCGGCCGCCTCGGCGGTGACGAGTTTGCCGTGCTGCTCCTCGAAACCGACATCGCCGACGCGGTGCGGCTTGCCGAGAGACTGCGCTCCACCCTCGACGATCTCGTCATCGACACCGACTACGGTCCGGTGAGCTTCACCGTGAGCATCGGTGTGGCCAGCCGCGACGACGAGACGACGCTCGATGAGCTCATGAGTCGCGCCGACCGCAGCCTCTACCGTGCAAAGCGGGCAGGGCGCGATCGGGTCGACGCAACGTAGAGAAGACGCGGTTGACCGCGGGTGGGCGCAGCTGCCCGCGCCGGCCGCCTCGGAGGCGTTGGAGCCGCCGCGCGCTTCCGATTCGCCGCGGGTCAGAGCTCGGCGAGCAGGCGGCGTATCATCTGCGCGCGTTCGCCGTCCGGCGCAGCCTCGCGCGCTGCGGTAAGGTCGGCCCGCGCCTCGGGTGTTCGCCCGAGCCCGTCGTAGGCGACGCCGCGGAGAATCAGCGCAGTCCGCGCGTTCTCGGGAGCCGGGTCGGCATTCTCGATGTAGGGTGAGAGCACGGCAATGCCCTCCTCATATGCGAAGGTCTCTACGAGTGCCTGCGCACGGGTGAGCACCCAGGTATCGTAGTCGCGGTCCCCGCGCTCGAGCTCGACCTCGCCAAACGCCTCGAGCGCCTCGCGTAGATTTCCTTCGAGATAGTCGGTGTAGCCGAGGTAGAAGCGGGCCCGGGCGGCCTGTGCATCACTTTCGGCAAAATCGTAGGCCTCCGAGAAACGACT
>JAWLDL010000293.1:0-3703 GCA_041686675.1 Spirochaetia bacterium
TCGACGAGGATTTCCGAGGTAACGGTGCCGTGCACCTGAGTCTGTCCATAGCCGGCAGTCACCGCGACCAGCGCGAAGAAGACCAGCGCGAATGTCCTTGTCATCTGGTCAGCCCCGGAAGATGGTGTAACGGATCCCTGTGCTTCCCATGCTGCCGTATTTCGAAGTGCAAATGGGGCCCGGTAGAGCGCCCCGAGTTCCCAACAGTCCCGATCATCATACCCGAAGATACCTGATCGTTCAACCGTGCCGTTATCTCGTGCAGATGCCCGTAGAAGGATTCATAGCCCCCGTCGTGGCGAATGAGCACGTATTTTCCGTACAGCGGATGGAAACCGGTGTCGGTAACTCGACCCTCGCGGGCGGCGAGCACCGATGTGCCTGTGGGAGCGGCGAAATCCACCCCGCCGTGGAACTGCGGCCGGGCGGTAACGGGGCTGTTTCGGTATCCGAAATGAGAGGAGATGACGGTATTCGCCACGGGGCGCTGAAAGAGCAGGCGCAGGAACGCGAGTCGCTCGACGCGATCAAAATCAGAGCCGGGGAAGAAGCGGAAGCGCTGGACCCCGTCCCCGGCCTTGACCGTAATGCGTTGCGCCTCCTCACGGCGCTCACCGCGCAAATCCCACATGAGATTCTCGAGCTCGCTCACCGGAGTCTCGGGAACGAAGATCCCCGGTACGCTCGGTATGAGCAGGTACTCGGTATCGTCGGGAATGTCGCTGTTGGCCATGCGGTTGAGGGTCGCGAGCGAACTGTAGGGGACCATGAGGCGGGATGCCACCGTGATGAGGGTGTCGCTCTCGCGAGGCTTGTAGCGGTAGATGGCAAGGTCGGGCAGCCGTCGCCCCGTTCTCGAGGTCTTGTAGTACTCGGCGACGTCTGCCTGATGTTGCCTGTAGATCACGTCGTTCGAGCCGAGCGTGGTCAGACGGGGATACTGACCGGCAGCCTCCGTCGCGGCGAGCAACAGGATTGCCAGAGCAAGTATGTGGAACTCAGCCCTGTGGAGCCTCGTCTGCATCATGCGCCGTTTTCCCTCCCGATGCGGCGTATCCGAGCCACACGAGCCCGGCAAGTGCCAGTGCAGCCGCGGGCACCACCAGTCCCCGCGCGAAGAGCACGATCATCGCGTAGAGGCCCGCAAACACGAACAGAACACGGGCCGTTGTCTTGAGTATCGGAAGAAAGATACCCGTCCTTTGCAGTCGGATTCGCCGAATAAGGCTCACGATGAGCGCCGCTGCGATCAGGCCGAGAATCACGGCGGTGTAAACGACCGTCGCGCGGGTAGCGGCAAACCACAACGGAACAACGATGACCGCGCTGACAAGCCCCGCCCCGGCAATCATCGCGAGGGCCTGTATGAGTGTGAACGCGATGTTTCGATATCCGGAGGCAACACGCCTCAGCACCGACCGCGGATGCCGTGAAGCGGTCATTGGTCACCTTCCCCCGGGTCGCTCTCGCCGGACAGCGCGGCTTCTATGCGTTCGCGTTCGGCGGCATACGCCGCGGCGCGCTCGGGGCTGTCCGCGGCGCTCGCCGTTTTCTCGAGCTCGTCGAGTAGCCGAAGGGCTCCGTCAACGTCGTCACGCGTCACGTGCACCGCAAGGGAGCGCTCGAGGTAGTCGGCCGATCGCTCGAGGTTCCCGAGTCTGCGCTCCACCACCCCGAGCGCCATGAGATCGCGGGCGATGCCGCCTGAGTTCTCCATGCGCTTGTCGTTCTCGAGGGCTGAAACCAGGGTCCTGCGTGCGGATTCCAGGTCTCCGGAGCGTGCCTCCACCGAAGCGAGCATGTAGTAGTTGGCCGCGAGCTCGCCATAACGCTCGAGATCCGAGTTGATCTCACGCGCCTCCTCGAGGTGGCCCCTCGCAGCATCGAGGGATCCCGTGCGAAGCCGTGCGGTGGCAAGGTTGTGCAGAACGATTGCCCGCTCGCCCTCGTCACCGCTTGCCTCCGCCATCGCGGCCGCCTCCTCGAAGAGCGGGGCTGCCTCCGCCGGCTCTCCGCGCCGCAGCGCGAGCTCGCCGAGGTTGTTGGTGCTCTGAAGCAGGGTGCGTTCCGCTCCGATACGCCGGGAGACCTCACGGCTCTCCTCGAACGCCTCCCGGGCGGCGTCCCATTCCCCGCGCTCGATATGGACTTTGCCGATTGCGTTCAGCGTGCTCGCCACACCCGGCTCGTGGTCCACCGAGCGGTGCCCATCGAGTGCGAGGCGGTAGAAGTACATCGCCTGCGCATAGTTGCCCTGTCGGAAGGAGTCGTTGCCGAACTGCACGTGCCGTGCGGCGAGGTTGCGGGTTTCGACTACGCGGTCGGGGGCATCGGGTGCCGAGGAGCAGCCGGCGATTATGAGAAGCAGCGTCGAGGCCAGAAAAACAGCCGGGTGAAGGGGTGTGCGCCTCGGGGGCCGAATGGGTTTCATCATCAGAACTCGTTGTCCCTGTAGCTTTCGAACGTGTCGGGCTGTTCGACCTGCTGAGGGATCCCCCCACGCAGCAGCGGATTATTTGCAAGCCCTTCGAGGACGTCCTGCCCGCTGCTCAGGGTCTCCCGGCCCTCCTCGAGAAGGCCCGCGAGCTGCGGCGTGGAGTCGTTCGCGAAGCGCGAGAGCTCCTCGAGCTGGGCTACACTTTCGTTGAGGCCCGCGAGTATCTGCTCGACCTCGTAATAGATGGCGTTTCCGTCGTCGAGGAACGTCTCGATGGAGCCCTTCGGGTCGATGAGGCGGGTGGCGAGCCCCGTGGGATCGCGCATCTCCTCGCTGGCCACGGCGAGGTTCGCGGTAATGGTGTCGACGTTTCCGAGGACCGCTTCGAGCTGCTGGATGGCGGTGTCGGCCTCGCGGAGTATGTCGCTCATGGGCCCCTCGGTATCTCCGGAGAGTGCCCCCGATATCTGCACCATCGCCGTGTCGAGTGACAGCAACACCCGGTTCACGTTTTCGAGGATCGGCGTGAGCTGGGAGAGGATGTCGTTTATGGGGTCCTGGTTGCGCGGGACCACCACCTCGTTCCGTTCGACGAGAAAGCGAGCCTCCTTCGTGTTCCAGGAGG
This sequence comes from Spirochaetia bacterium, assembly GCA_041686675.1. Lineage (GTDB taxonomy): Bacteria > Spirochaetota > Spirochaetia > DSM-27196 > PWMO01 > JAAAOH01. The sequence continues at coordinate 3,063 of JAWLDL010000293.1, forward strand.
GAATGTAGGAGTACTCGGGAATGGGCTCGGTCTCTCTCCTGCCCTGGTGAAACAGCAGACCACCGCCGAGGCCGAGCGGATTCGTCACCAGCTGGAGAATGGAGTTCTCGTTGACCTTGTCGATATAGCGGTCTTCAATGTAGAAGGTGGTGCGGACATCGTTATCCTCGGTGAGCTCGATGTCGGTGATCTTCCCGATCTGAAAGCCCTTGAACTGGATGGGCATGCCGACCGACAGCCCCCGGGCCGAGGCGAAGGTGCTGTAATAGTAGTAGTTCCGGGCGAACCATCGCTGGTTGGCGCCCATGGAAATGAGAATGAAAACGAAGAGCCCGATCGCGATAAGGAGGAAGGCACCCACGATCTGGCTTGCGAAGCGAATTCGGAATCTCATGCGACGCTCACTCTAGTCGAGCTTATCACTCTCGTCAACGTATCCTCCACTTCAGCCATTGGGGTCGAGCAGGTCGAGAATGTCGGTATCGTAGCTCGCCGTCTCGCTCAGCACGTCTGAGAGGATCTCCTTTACCCGCCGATCGGCGCCGTGCACCACATCTCTGAATGGGCCCTGCGCCACGACACCGCCTGCGTCGAGGACGACCAGGTAATCGGCAAGCTGCGAGCTGATCCTGGCGCTATGC
>JAWLDL010000294.1:0-3680 GCA_041686675.1 Spirochaetia bacterium
GATTCAGTTCGCGCAGGCCGAGGGGATCCTGCCCGCCCCGGAGGCGAACCACGCGGTGGCCGCGGCTATCGATGAGGCCCTTGTCTGCAAGGAGTCGGGCGAGAGCAAGGCGATTCTGTTCAACCTCTGCGGGCACGGACAGTTCGACATGCAGGCATATCTCGACTACAACGCGGGCAAGCTGGTGGCCTACGAGTATCCCGAAGAGGAGGTCGCCATGGCGCTCTCCGGTCTTCCGAGCGTCTCCGGGTAGGTCGTCTGCCGCGGGGCGGCAATACACGAACGGGCGGTACGGCATGATAACGCTGAAGAACGTCACGATGCACCGTGACGACGAAATGATTCTCAACGGAGTGAACTGGGATATCTCCTCCCACGGACATACGGCACTGCTCGGTCTCAACGGATCAGGGAAGACGGCGATGCTGCAGGTCGTTACGGGCTACATGTCGCCGAGCAGCGGCGAGGTGGAGGTGCTCGGCTACGTCCGAGGCAAGAGCGACCTCAGGGAGGTGCGGCGGCACATCGGGTGGGTGAGCTCGGCGCTCAGTGAGCGCATCCACGACCGCGATACCGCCCTCGATGTCGTCGTCAGCGGTCGTTACGCATCGATCGGGTTGTGGGAGCCGACGACCGACGAAGACGTGGCCCTCGCGCGCGAGCGGCTGGCCTTCATGGGATGCGAGCGCCTCGAGGATCGTCGCTATGCCGTGCTCTCGCAGGGCGAAAAGCAGCGAGTGCTCATCGCCCGTGCGCTCGTGGCACGTCCGACTCTTCTCATCCTCGACGAGCCCTGCAGCGGTCTCGACCCCGCCGCGCGCGAGCACTTCCTCGAGTTCGTCGAGAAGCTCGGCACAGAGCCCGACGGCCCGACCCTCATCTACGTCACGCACCACATCGAGGAGATCACCCCGGTGTTCCACCAGGTCTCCATCATGAAGGACGGGCGCATCCACGCACATGGGTCGCCGCAGGAGGTGCTCACCCACGAGCTGCTGTCCAGCGTCTACGGCCTGGAGATGGAGGTGGTCCGGCGCGGTGGGCGCTACTGGCCGCAGACGGCCACGGTACTTGGCGCCGTGGCGGAGTAGGGGCCGGGCGGAAACGGCGAGCGGCGCGCGCGGGCACTGACTCGGCGCGGGCGCCGCCTCCGCGGTCCGGCTCGACGCCCCGCCTGCTATATCCGCTGCTTCTCCCGGTTCAACTTCAGAAGCTGACCGTCGATTCCTTTCGCGGCGCGGTGTCCGTTGGCGATGGCGCTGATGGCGTCACGCTTGGTGTTGGTGATGTCGCCGCCGGCGAACACCTTCGGGTCGCCGGTTGCTCCGAAGCGGTCGACGGCCACTCTTCCGCGTTCGACCTTGATCTTCGCGAGCACTTCCTCGGGCAGGAAGGAGTAGTCGGCATCCTGTCCGATCGCCGAGACCACTGAGTCGAAGACGTCGCGGTGTTCCGAGCCTTCAATGAGGACGGGCTTCGGACGTTTCCCCTCGCCCTGATCAACCATTTCGGCCTCGCCCCAGACAAAGGCAGCCTGCGACTCGCTCTCGTCTTCCACGCGGATGGGAAGGGCCTGTGGCACGATGCGCACGCCTTCCTCCTGCGCCTCGGTTATCTCCTCTTCGTCGGCGGGCATATCCTCGATGCGGCGCCTGTAGAGAATGGTTACCTCGCAGCCGAGGCGTCGGGCGGTGCGTGCAGCGTCCATCGCAACGTTTCCGCCACCGATGACGGCGACGGTCTTCCCCAGCCCCGGATCCTGCCCGTCGGTGATATCGTCGAGAACTTTGAGCCCGGCGAGTACCCGGTGATGATCCTCACCCTCGATACCCATCGTGTAGGGGTTGGGAAGGCCGGTCGCGAAAAAGACCGCATCGTAGTCGTTGTAGAGGTCCTGGAAGCTGGTCTCGCGTCCGATCATGTGATTCTGGTGCACCGTCACGCCGAGGGATCGAATGTAGTCGATGTCCTTGTTGATCTGATCGTAGGGCAGGCGATACTCGGGTATGCCGTAGCGCAGCATGCCGCCGGGCAGGTCCCGCCCGTCGTAGACGGTGATCCGATACCCGAGGAGTCTGAGGTAGTAGGCCGCGCTGAGGCCGCCGGGGCCTGATCCGATGATCGCCACGTGCCTGTCGTTCTCCGGTTCTGGCGCGGGAAGAACCTTCTCGTAGTCCTGCGCGTAGATCTGATCGGCGATGTAGCGCTTGAGCCAGCGGATGGAAATCGGCTCTCCGTCGTTGTGCCCCTTGGTGCACACGTACTCGCAGGAGTGGGTGCAGACACGACCGCAGGAGGCGGGGAGGGGATTCGACTCGTAGGCGATGCGCAGTCCCCGGGGAATGTCGTCGTCACGGATGGCCTCGATGTAGCCGGGAACATCCATGTGTGCCGGGCAGGTAGCCACGCAGATCCCGCAGGAAACGCAGCGGTCGGCCTCGATCTTTGCCTGCTCCTCGGAGTAGCCCTGCACGAGCTCCTCGAAGCTCTTGAGCCCTTCCTCCGGCTCGAGCATACGCATTTCCACCCGCTGTTTCTCGAGGAGCTCGTAGCCCTTCGAGGGGGCGTAGCCGAGCTCGCTCTCGTCCCAGGGTTTCGCGTCGCAGCCGGGAACGTAGCGGAAGGCGTCGGGGTCGGTGTCCACCCAGATGTACTCGTTGCTCATCCCGAGGGACCCGGTGGGGCAGATGTCCACGCAGAGCGCGCACCAGCAGCACCGTCCGTAGTCGACTCGGGGCCTCAGCCCGCTGTCGCCGTGCTTGGTCTCCCGTTCATCCACCGGCACGAGATCGATGGCCGCGTTCTGGCAGACCGTTTCGCAGGTGCCGCAGCCGATGCAGATGTCGGTTTTGTTGGTGTGAAATCCGCGGTAGCGCGCAGCGCCGGGCCGCTCGTCTATGGGATCCATCGTGGTGTACGGCTTCTCGAAGGCACGCTTCCAGACGGAAAAGGGGGCAATAAGGTCTTTGACGCTCATCTCGCTACCTCTCGATCTCGGGGGGATAGGTATGCAGGCTCACCATGAGGCCCGCGATGTCGGCGATATTAGTGCCCACCGCGAGTTTCTCCATGACCGCCACCGCGTGGGTGTAGGAGGGCCCTCTGACGTATACGCGGCGCGGGTAAATGGTGCCGTCGGCGACCATGTAGTATCCGTACTCTCCGCGGGTGCACTCGGCGCGGTGCCAGGTCTGTCCCGGGGGGATGCGCCAGTGAAGCACGTTCGGCAGCTTCGTGTGGATTGGTCCCGTCCTGGGGATGCGCCTCATAATCTGGCGGATCAGCGACACCGACTGGTACATCTCCTGAAACCGCACCCAGGCGCGCGCGTATGCGTCGGAGTCATCGGCCGTGACGACTTCGAAATCGAGCTCGTCGTAGCCGAGATAGGGCTCGTCCTTGCGGATGTCCCGCGCGACGCCGGCAGCCCGGGCGTTCGGCCCGGTGATGCCGTAGCGGTCGATCATGTCTTTCGTGATGACCCCGAGTCCCTTCGCGCGCATCTTGAAGACGGCGTTGTGGAACATGGCGAGGTCGATCTCGGAGAGCAGCTTCTCGATCTTCACGAGGAGCGCCTCCATGCGATCCTCGAAGCCCTCGGGGAGATCCGCGCGGACGCCGCCGGGAATGATGTACATGTGGTAGATGCGCCCGCCGGTCAGCTCTTCGAAGAGGTCGAG
>JAWLDL010000295.1:0-3677 GCA_041686675.1 Spirochaetia bacterium
GGTGTAGGTGAAAGCAGTTCCGGCCGTGGGCTGTCCAACACGCTGCCAGAGTTGAAGCGGTACCGGACGGCGCCGCATCCGGTTCGTGAGTTCGCGAGACTCATTGCGGGCACGCCTTCCTCGACAGCATCGTTGATTCTGCGTTCCTCGCCGGAAGACGGTGTCACTGTTTCCGGTGAGGCCCCCGGTTCTACAGGCGCAACCATAGAGCACCTCCGTCGTGCTCGCAGAGATCACCCGTCCCAGTTGGGTGCCCTTCTACTACATAGACTGAACGGTCTATCCTGCACTGCCGGCGAAAAAGGTACTTTCTTTTCATGGCGACCACATCCGACACAGAAGCACCTCGGAATCAGAACTCGAACGGGTCCGATTTCAAGCAGCGTCCGGACCCCCGCGTCTCCTGGTGGGCAATGAGTCCTGAGGAGGCGTTGAATGAAGTTGGTGTTGGAGATGCCCGACAAGGGCTGACGGAAACCGACGCTGAAGATCGACTCCATCGCTACGGCCCGAACGTTATCGAGCGTCAGGAGGCGCGGCGATGGTGGCAGATTCTCGTCGATCAGTTCAAGAGCAGCATTATGCTGATTCTCGTGGTCGCTGCGGTAGCCGCATTCATCTTCGAAGGGACAGCGGATGGACTCGCCGTGTCCGCGGTCATCGTAGCGAACGCTCTTATCGGGTTCTTTACCGAGCGGCAGGCCCTGCGGCGCATGGAGGCGCTTGCGGAGCTTGGAAGCAGCACCGTCTCGGTAAGAAGAGACGGGACGGTGCGCGAGATCGAGGCGGACAGGGTGGTCCCCGGCGATATCGTGATTATTGAGGAAGGGCTCGAGGTGCCTGCGGATGCTCGGCTCCTGGAAAGCAATCGCCTGCAGGCGGATGAAAGCACGCTGACGGGGGAGTCTGAGCCGGTCGGCAAAGATCTTGACACCCTTGGAGAGGAGACCGACCTCATGGAGCGGACGAACATGCTCTTCAAAGGCACGTTTGTCTCACGCGGCTCCGGGGAGGCGGTGGTCGTCGCAACCAGCACCGACACGGAGCTTGGTGAGATCAGCCGGTTGGTGAGTGAGTCCACAGGGGACGAGACTCCGCTCGAGAAGCGATTAGACAAGCTCGGGCAACGGTTGGTTTACGTGACCGTTGGGATGGCAATTGCCGCAACGGTCTCGGGAATCATTACGGGGCGCGATCTGGTCCTGATGATAGAGACGGGGATTGCGCTCGCTGTGGCGGCCGTTCCCGAGGGCCTACCGATCGTGGCGACGGTTGCGCTGGCCACCGGCCTTCACGAGATGTCCAAGCGAAATGCCCTGATCAATCGTTTGAGCTCGGTCGAGACCCTGGGCTCGACAACGGTAATCTGTACCGACAAAACCGGAACACTCACCGAGAATCGCCTTGCCGTGAAAGAGTTCGCACCGGCGGCCGGTGAGGGGCGGCCTCATAGGTACGATGTCGTTGCACTCGCCGACCAGTCGGATGAGGTGCGGTCTCGTGTAAAAGAGATGAGGCGTCTCGGGGCACTCTGCACCAACGTCGAGGCCGGCTCCGAATCGGGTGATCCGCTCGAGGTGGCTCTGGCGGCGGACGCGAGAGAGCATGGCCTTGAGCTGTCAAAGATGAGGGCAGAGAATCCTGAGATCGGGGAAATCGCATTTGACTCACAACTGATGGAGATGGCGACCATTCACGAAGACGAGGATGGACATTTTGCCGCGATCAAAGGAGCTCCGGAGGTAGTGCTTGATCAGTGCGAGGGCGTCGACAGCGCGCCCTGGAAAGATCTGGCGGATGAAATGTCGGGCAACGGGCTCCGCGTGCTCGCGATAGCACGCCGGCAACTGGACACGACGAGCAACGTGAACCTGGGGCCTGACGATGTGTACGAGCACCTCGAATTTGTCGGGCTCGTCGGCCTCCGTGATCCGGCGCGACCGGAGATAGCCGGCGTGATTCAAGAGTGCCAGGATGCCGGCATTGAAGTAGCGATGGTCACCGGCGACAACGCCCGTACTGCTCGGGCTATTGGTCTCGAAGCCGGCATTATCCGTGATGAATCGGCGGAAGTGGTAAGCGGAAGCGATATCGATGAGCGGGTCGGCAACGATGGCGCTGAGGAAGATCTGCGCGTGTTTGCTCGAGTCACACCAAAGCAGAAGCTTGAGATCATTGAATGGTTCCGGAGCCGTGGCGCGATTGTAGCGATGACCGGCGACGGCGTAAACGACGCACCGGCGCTCGAGAAAGCCGATATCGGCATTGCGATGGGGGACCGAGGCACCGACGTGGCCGCGGAATCCTCAGACATGGTGCTCACCGATGATCAGTTGGCCTCGGTGGTGGCGGCAATTCGATACGGGCGAGTCATCTTTGCAAACATTCGCAAGTTCGTTATCTATCTAATGTCGTGTAATCTGGCAGAGATCGTCGCGGTCGGCGTTGCCGCGGTTGCGGCCCTGCCCTTGCCGCTCTTGCCTCTGCAAATCCTCTATCTGAACATTGTGACGGGAGTCTTTCCGGCGCTCGCGTTGGGAGTCGGCCGCGGCTCGGGAGGAGTCATGAGCCGGCCGCCTCGCGACCCCCAGAGCCCGATACTCGAGCCTCAACATTGGGGCGTGCTTGTCGCCTTCAGCCTCCTGATCGCGATCGGCGTGATGGGAGCCTTCTTTGCAGCGCTGGGACCGCTGCAGATGGAGCAGGAGGCAGCGGTAACCATCGGTTTCATGACGCTTGCTCTCTCGCAGATTTGGCACGTCTTCAATATGCGCTCCGACGACAGCAAATGGTACAGGAACGACATAACGTCAAACCGCTGGGTCTGGGGCGCGATTCTGCTCTGCCTCATGCTGATCGTTGGCGCGGTTACCGTCCCCGGCCTCTCAGATGTCCTCTCGCTCTCGACGCCGGGTTTCTCCGGATGGCTTCTGGCCATTGGCGCATCGCTTGTGCCTTTGGTGCTCGGGCCACTGACCCGACGCCTCGTGGCGCACGGTCGGGGGTTGTTCGGATAGCTGACGGCGAAGCGGCCGAACGGAGCCGATCGGCCGGGAATCCGTAGGTGCGGTGACAAGCGGCTCGAAGGAAGGGAGTGCCCCGGCGCTTACTCTCTCTTCGAGGTCTCCCCGCCCCGCACCCGGCCCATCACCGCAAACGCCGCCAGCATAACCACCGCGGCAAAGACGAACATGAACCGGAACCCCGTCAGGTCGACAATCAGACCAGTGATCGGCGGGGTGACGATGGCCGCGGCCTGGGTGAACACGTAGTACACGCCGGTGTAGGCGCCCATTGTGTCGAGGTCCGCCATCTGCCACAGCATGGGAAAGCTGTTGGTATTGGCGGCGCCCCAGAACATCCCGAAGAGAAAGAGCAGTCCCCAGAAGGTGCCGACGGCGAGGGTCTGGGAGGCGCCGATGCGAAGCGTCCACGCCTGATGGCTGAACATCAGAAGCCCGAGCAGCGCCATGCCGCTCAGCGCGATGCGGACGGTGCGCCGTCGCCCGATGCGGTGGGCCAGCATGCCGCTCGGCACGGCAAAGGCCAGGTAGGCGATCGCGACCATCCCGGTGGAGAGACCCGCGATCCCCTCGCTCAGGCCCAGATACTCGATCACGTAAAGTGTCATAAAGGGCCGCATGCCCCAGTAGGCGGAGAACCAAAGAAAGAGCGCG
>JAWLDL010000296.1:0-3674 GCA_041686675.1 Spirochaetia bacterium
AAGGAGACCCCCACGACCGCCTTGCCGACCTTCGCCGCGAGGCTGGGCATGAATCGGGAAATATTCGGGCTGGAAAGCGCGTCGGTGAAACGCGAGAGCGGCGTGCCGGCGAGAATGCTCACGAGTCGGAGCTCGTTCGAGATCGGCGCAAGGCGTTCTATCATCGCCCCGACGTCCTGCGGCTTTATCGCGAGCACCACCACGTCGCTGAAGGAGACGAGGTGAGCAAGAGACTCGGTGAAATCGCGGGCACCGTGCGCCTCGATAGCGGCCGCCTTTCGCTCCTCGGAGACCTCCACGACGCCGAGCTCGAGCTCGGGATTGCGGGCCTTGAGGCCGGAGACGATGGCCTCTCCCATGTTGCCGTATCCAATGAGTCCGAGTCGTTGTAGCATGTTCCTGCCTGTCCTTTGTGCAAAGCTATATCCGCCTGCCACCCCGGGGGTGCCGCCTGCCACCCTGGGGACGCCGCAGGCGGCACCGCGTTTCCGGCTCGCCCCGGGGGTGCCGCCCGCGGCCCCGCGTTTCCCGGCCGCCCGGCTTGCCTCAGGCGGCCACGGGAGTACCGGCCCGCGGCCCCCGCGTTTCCCGGCCGCCTTCCTCGGCCGCCGTCTCTACACCTTGGAGACAGCGGCCAGTACCGCGTCGTAGTCCGGCTCCTGGGCGATCTCGGGAACGAGCTGAGTGTATCGAACCGTGTCGCTGTCGTCGACCACGACCACCGCGCGGCCGAGTAATCCGGCAAGCGGGCCATCGGCCTGCTCGATGCCGTAGCGGCGTCCGAACTCCCGGTTTCGCAGCTGGGAGAGCGTGACGACGCTGTCGATCTTCTCGGTTTCGCAGAAGCGTTTCTGCGCGAAGGGCAGATCGGCGCTCACGGTGAGCACGACCGTATTGTCGAGCTTCTTCACTTCCTCGTTGAATCGTTTCGCCGAGGCAGCGCAGACGCTCGTGTCGAGGCTCGGAACGATATTCAGTATCTTGGTCTGTCCGGCAAAGTCCGCGAGACCTACGTCAGACATGTCTTCTCTGGTAAGCGTGAAGTCAGGTGCTTTCTCTCCCACTGCCGGAAGCTCGCCGGTGGTGTGAACGGGATTACCCTTGAACGTGATCTGTGCCATGCTGCTCCTCCTTAACCGGTAGGTTGTGCTCCGGCGTCCTGAATATTCATGACGGCCGGAACGGTTCGAATGCTCTTCATCACCTTCTTTACGTGATCGCGTCGGTCGAGCTCCATGGTGAAATAGGCCTCGAGGTTGCCCGTATCGTTCTCCTCAACGCGTCCCTCGATGAGGTGACCGTTGAGCTTTCGTACCGCACCTTCGATCTCGCTGAAGAGATCGGAGGTCTTTCGTGCGGTCACCTTGAACCGACGGGTCGCCCGGGGTGAGACCGTTTCCCATTCGACGTCGATCGCTCGCTCCTCGTAATCAGGGATGAGCTTGAGGTTGGGGCAGTTTCGCTTGTGCACGATGATGCCCCGACCACGGGAAACGTAGCCTACGATGTCGTCTCCGGTCGTCGGGTTGCAGCATCCGGCAAAGTGGATCATGAAATTGCGGTCATTCCCGATGCGCACGCCGACTTTGCGTCGATCGAAGATCTTGTTCTGGGCCGGCTGTTGAGGCGCCGCTTCTTCGGTCTTCTGTTCGGCGGGCTCTTCCTGCTTGCGCCGTGCGACGATGCTGCGGTCGATGATGAGGTTCTCGTCGTGCTTGTTGAGCCAGTGGCGGATCTTCGATCGGGCGCGACTGGTGTGGGCGTAGCGCAGCCAGTTGAGGTGCGGGTGCGCGCTGGGGCTGGTCATGACCTCGATGACCTGGGTGTTCTTCAGCTCCGCCTTCAGCGGGATGATCGAGCCGTCGGCTTTCGCTCCCGATGTGTGATTCCCGACCTCGGTGTGGATGTGATACGCGAAGTCGATGGCGGTCGAGCCCTTCGGAAGCTGGATGGCATCTCCCTTCGGCGTGAAGACGTAGATGCAGTCCTTGAGAATCTCCCGCTTTATCTCCTCGAGGAACTCACTGGAGGTGATGCGCTGCCCGTCGAGGTCCTTCACGCGGTGCATGATGGCGAGGTCGTGATTGTCGGAGCGCTTGCCGAGTCCCTGCTGCTTGTAGAGCCAGTGGGCTGCGACGCCGTACTCTGCGGTGCGGTGCATCTCGAAAGTGCGGATCTGGATCTCCAGCATCTTGCCCCCGTAGCTCAGTACGGTGGTGTGGAGGCTCTGGTAGCGGTTCGCCTTGGGCATGGCGATGTAGTCCTTGAACCGCCCCTCGATCGGCGGCCACAGGCGATGAACCAGTCCGAGTATCGTGTAGCAGGAGGTCTCGTCGGCGGCCAGAATCCGGATACCCAGGCTGTCGTAGATTTCATCCAGCGGCTTGTTTCGCCGCTTCATCTTCTCGTAGATGGAGTAGAAATGCTTCGCGCGGGCGTCGACCTCGATCTCCAGCCCGGCATCGGCGGCCTTCTTGTAAATGGCGTTCTTCACGCGCTGCAGGTAGTCGGCCCGATCCCGCTTTTTCTGCTTTACGAAGGCCTTTATCTGCTCGTAGGTCTCGTGGTTGAGGTGTTTGAGCGCGAGGTCTTCGAGCTCGTCCTTGAGCCATGAGATACCGAGGCGCCCCGCGAGCGGCGCGTATATGTCCAGGGTCTCCTGCGCAATCTCACGACGGCGCTTCTCGTTCTTGTACTCGAGGGTGCGCATGTTGTGCAGTTTGTCGGCGAGCTTGATGAGAATGACGCGGATGTCTTTTACCATCGCGAGGAGCATCTTGCGGATGGTCTCGGTTTCCTGGACGTTCTTGTTCTGCGCCTTGACGGTGGCGATCTTGGTGACACCGTTTACCAGGGCATCGACATCGCGGCCGAACTCCCTCCGCAGGTCCTGGCGGGTCATCTTGGTGTCTTCGAGGACATCGTGGAGAAACGCGGCGGCAACGGTGGAGGCGTCGAGGTTGAGGTCGAGAAGAATCTCGGCGACCTGGAGAGGGTGGATGAAATAGGGCTCACCGGAATCGCGGAGTTGTCCCTCATGGAGCGTGCGTGAGGTCTTTGCCGCCGATAGAATCCGCTTGCGGTCATCGTCGGCGTAACTCTCGAGTTTCTTTTCGAATGCCGTGAGCGTCTCTATCATCATATTACCCGCGTCGGCCGACGACGACTCGTCTCCGTCCGGCGAGATCCTCTCGAGTGCCGGTCTCTTCGTAGCCGGCGTCCTGCATGATCATGCGGACATCCATATTCTGGTCATCCGCGACTTCGATTACAAGATAACCATAGGGTTTTAGAGAATAAAGAGCTTCTCCCACGAGCCTGCGCACAAGCTCGAGCCCGTCCGCCCCGCCGTCGAGGGCGTCGGGCGGTTCGGGCCAATCACGCTCGCGCATCTCGGCAACCTCGTCACTTCGGAGGTACGGCGGATTGGAGACGATGAGGTCCCACGTGCCCGGCACGCCGTCGAGGATATCCGCGGAGAAGAAAGGCAGCTCTCTTCCGAGGATACGCCGGGCGTTCAACAGAAAGACCTCGCGCGCGCCCGCTGAGAGATCGGACCCGGCAACCTCCAGCTCCGGCCGCTCGGCGGCAAGCGTGACGGCTATCGCGCCGGATCCCGTGCAGCAGTCGAGCACGCGTGGTGCAATCGTGCCCGGCTCCTGTCCACTGCGGCC
>JAWLDL010000297.1:0-3658 GCA_041686675.1 Spirochaetia bacterium
GATATCCCGTTCGGCGTACTCGCCCTTTCGCACGAACTCCGTTTCGAGGTCCTGCGCGGAGGAGAGATCGGAAATGTCGTAGCGGTTCGCGATCTCGAAGGGGTTGAAGGCGCCGGGGCGGTAGAGGAGGAGGGCGTCGGGCCCGGGGATGTCGACTGCAAGCGTCCCGAGGTCGACGCCGAGATAGTCGCCGGCGCCGAAGTCGAAGTCCATGGGCGTTCCGGGATTCAGCGTGTCTTCAGCCGTCGGCCCCGTGGTACCCACCAGCGCATCCGTCCCCAACGACACGTCACCGACGGGCGCCCCGTCCTTCGTATAATGCACCGCGACCCGACCGGCGGCCTTCTCGCGCAGATACACGAACCCCTTCTCGGCGGAGTACACCGCCGCGGCGTCGAGGTCGGCCTCGCGCCAGGTGCCGCCTTCCGCGGAGATGGTGCCGTCTTCATCCTCGATATAGAGGGTAAGGTTTTCCACGTTGTCGTCCGGCAGGACGAAGAACCGACCGCGCATCCAGCCCGGCGGATCGATGCGCTTCTCGGTGGCCTCGTTCATGCCGTAGAAGATCTTCCGCTGCTCTGCCGAGGGCTCGTAGCGCAGGAGGAGCTCGTGCTCGCTGCGCGCGGTCTGGAATCTTGCCGAAGCGCCGGGTGAGCTCTCCGTTGCTTCGGCAAAAGGAATGTAGGGGTAGTCCGAGATGGAGAGCAGCCCGTAGCCGAGGCGCACCGACTGCACGAACTCGTCATCATGGCCCTGGTACCCGAGAATGAAGGAGTTCACCTCGAACTCGTCGACAAAGGTTGCCTCGAGGTAGTATCGCTCGTAGAGCCACAGCGACAGCGTCAGATCCACCGCGTTGAAGTAGGGCACGGGCTCCATGCCGGGGAAGTCGTAGGGGAAGGTAACGCGGTTGTTTTCGGGAGGGATCTTCGGGTGAAAGGCCCAGCCGAGGGCGCCTCCGATGCCGGTGTTCCAGGAGCCGACGATGAAGAGATCGACCTCCGCATCCCCGAGCTCAGTGTCGAAGATCGCATCGCGGGAGGCCGGATCGACGAGGGGATCGGTGGGTGCGCGCTCCGGCTCGTCGGTGCCCGCGCCGGCGCCGGCAGCCTCGTCGTCGCCCTCGCCGGCACCCTCCGGGTCACCCTCACCCGCGGTGGTGCCTTCTTCTTCCTGCTCCAGCCAGGGCGGCTCGGCGTCAGCCTCCGGATAGTCGTCGATGTCGTCCTGGGCACGGACGCCGGCGGACGCGACGAGGAGAAAGAGCGCCAGGGGCAGGAGCCTGAGTGCCGCCCGCCCCCCGGCCCGGCCCCCGGGGAAGCGGTCGGGAACGCGGGATATTGGCGGCCCGGTGCCGCCCGGTATAGTATTAGCGGTCATGCGGGGCTCGTCACCGGCCGAAAATGAAGAACGATGAGCAGTGAAATGGAGAAAGGCTCGGCATTCATAACTCGATTGCTCCAAAATCCCGCATTACGAGACCTTACGCCGCTTCAGAAAGAGGAGCAAATAGTGCAGTTCCTCTACCTGAACAGCTCACAGTTGTATCCAAGCCTATCACATCCGAACTTCTTTCCGGGGATGAGCTGGGCCGAGATTGTCGAGCTTCTGCACAAAGCTCTCTTCCATATTGTCGACAACGATGTGCTGCCGGGCCTCAGGCGAATTATTTTTGATCAGATCGACTTCTCCTTTGTGAATTTTCTCGGTCGCTCCGACAGCTCACGTGACCACATCTCGGACCAGGTCTACGAGGTGCTCGTCGAGCTCCTCAAGCGTCCGGCAACCCGGCGCGCGCTCACCGGCCCCTACACCGCGGTACACTTTCGCCTTGCCGCGCCGTACATCGAGCGCATCTACATGCGCAAGTCGTATATTCACTTCGAGCTCACGAAAGTACAACGCCTTCGCATGAGTAAGGACGAGGTGAGGAGCATGGTGGACGCTACGCTCCTTCTCAAGCCGGCGGTGCATCTGGCAAGCTCACAGAGCGAGGCAGACAGTATCGGCGGACTCGTGCCGGCGCGCTTTGCCGAGCGGGCGCTGTCGCAGCTGGGGACGAAGCTCAGCCTGCTTCCCGAGCAGGCGGTGCGTTCGGCGGTAAACGCCAACGTGTCCTTCCGCGAGCACCGCTTCGTTGAGGCTACCTCACGCCTTGCGGCGATATTCGCGAGCCGCGGGCGCAACTATCGCCCGAACGTCCGGGTTGATCGCGGGGCCGACACGCCCGACAAGAGCTGGCTCAGTATTGCAAGGCGGAACCACAAGTTCTATGGTTTCGACGGCAAGATGCTCGACGAGCTCTACAGCATCGCCGCCGAGACGGGATGGTAGGAGTAACTATGATCGATTCGAGAAGCCGCGTGAAGAACACACTGGAAGGCGTCGTCATCGTCGCCATCGTCCTCGTGCTCGTCCACACGTTCCTGCAGGATCTGGCCATTGTTCTCGGATGGGCCTGGGACACGCGCCGGGTGCTGCTCATAATCGGCTTCGCCTTCGACCTCTTCTTCACGATCGAGTTCCTGGTCCGCCTCTACTATGCGATTCTCGATCGCGCTGCCGGGAGATACTTCTGGCGTGAGCGCGGCTGGATCGATTTTCTGGCCGCCGTCCCCCTGCTGCTGCTCAACTCCGGTCCGGCGGTGCTTGCCATCGCAGCCGGCGGTGCCAATGTCTTCGGCATGGGCGGCATGATGAATGTGCTCAAAGTGGCAAAGGCCATCCGCATCGCCCGCATTCTGCGCCTCCTGCGTGTGCTGAAGATCTTCAGCGCGATCAGGAACACCGAATCGCCGATGGCGCAGCGCCACATGGCGAACATCACCACGCTGAGCGTCTCGGTTATCGTGCTCTCCGTCATTGCCTACGTCGGTATCGCCTCGGCGGTGAATATGCCGAGCCTCGAGGGCGAGGAGCAGACGCAGAACATTCGCGCCGCCTCCTTCATCGATGCGAGAAACCTGGCCAGGCCCGATCAATCCGAGCTGTTGCGCGACTACGCGGCTTCCCAGCCGTCGATCCTCGTGGTAACCGATGACGGCCAGACCCGCTACACGCGCCACGAAAACGCCTTCTATGACGAGTATTTCGGCCCCGGTGACTACGGCTATCTCCGCTCCGGTGAGGTCGGTGTCTTCTTCGACGTGCGGCCCCTCAACGCCGAACAGTCGCGGCAGAACATCGCCTACTTCGCGATGGTCGTCATCCTCGTGGTCTTCGTTCTGCTCGTCTACAGTCCGCATTTCGCGCTGACGGTCACCGATCCCATCCACGTCATGGAGCGAGGATTCTCCGAGCGCGGGCATAACCTCGAGGTACGCATTCCCGATCGCTACCGGGGAGACGACATCTTCAGGCTCGCCGCGCTCTACAACTCGGTGTACCTTCCCATGAAGGATCGGCAGGTGGGCGGTGAGAGCACCGGCGAAAGCGGCGAAAGCGGCGGAAGCGGGATCGTGGACCTCTCCGTCGACGATGTGCAGCAAATGATCGACGAGGACGAGAACGAGTAGGTATCTTCCCAACCTATGGTCGTCTCAATGATACAGGTCATCCTGGAGCTGCCGGATGTGACCTCCATCAAGGAAAAGCGTCGCATCGTGAAGTCGCTCAAGGAAAAGCTCATCGCCCGCTATCGCATCACCGCGGCCGAGGT
>JAWLDL010000298.1:0-3637 GCA_041686675.1 Spirochaetia bacterium
CCATGGAGGAAGAGGGTCAACGATCCACAGCTTCTGCAGGATATCACGGTACGGTTGCGTTGTCGTCTTGGCGGGCTTGTCTCCGTGGCCACCCGTCGCCGCGTCTCTGATCGTGTCAAACGACGCTGTTGTCGACGTGGCGGCGGCGTAAGCTTTCATCCACGACGAAAGCACTTCGGGTCGACGGACCGTGTAACCCTGTTCGTGGAAGTCGGCGTCAATTATTCGGTTCACATAGCCATCCAACTGACGACGCAGTGCCCGTCCGGACAAGCTACGAATAGCGGGAAATCCGGAACGAACGATCTCCTCAACGTAGTCTGCCAATGTCAGGTCCGTAGAGCCGGAAAGATCGCCGCCTTCTCGTTGCAGCAACCTGGACAGGCTCACCGTCTGTGCGGCGATTCCGCGCTCGGCAATAGACATCGGGCGCATCCTGACCGTGACGATCCTTCCGGCTCCGGGGTGTGTCGGGGCAGGTGAGGGAGTAGCCGAACCAGTGAGCAGAAAACTCCCGGGCGCAGCCCCACGATCTACCGCACGACGAACAGCGTCCCAGACCGCCGGGACCCGTTGCCATTCGTCAATCAATACCGGAGGCTTGCCGGCCAGAACCTGCCGAGGGTCGGCCTCGGCGATCGCCCGTTGGGCCGGATCATCGAGGTAGTACACTGTGGAGGCGAGGCGCTCTGCAGTAGAAGTCTTTCCGACCCCCCGAGGGCCTTCCAGCGAGACTGCAGCAAGCTCCGCCATAAGCCCGCCAACTTCTTCGTCTACTACTCGAGGTCGGTAATCCATTTCATCGACGTCCTGTGCTTTTCCCGGCTCCCGACTGATTCTATCACAGCGACACAGCCGCGCGCGGCCAATACACTACCATATCGCAAGCATCTACACTACCATTTCGCCACCTTTTACCATACCATAACGCCGTCGCCGGGCCTACCGTTTCGCCAAAACGTACCGGAGGAACACCGCCTATCGCATCCGCATCGTCAGCCCGCCGTCGAGGGTGATGTTCTCCCCGGTGATGTAGTCGTTCACGGCGAGAAAACGGATTCCCTCGGCGATCTGGGCAGGCGTGCCCTCCCGGTGCAGGGGGTCCGGCCCGGGCATCACCTCCCCCGGCCCCGGTTGTCACCGGCCCTCATTGTGCGTAGGCTTGAATCATCATGCACACAGTCGACGTGGAGGCGATTTCCCGCTCCGCACTCGACACCACCAGCAATCTCTTCCAGAGCTCTCTGTGGGCCGGGGCAAAGGCCCGCCTGGGAGAGCAGCCGCTTTCGTACCGATTCCGCTACGCCGGGCACTGGTTTCCCCTGTTAGTGGTGGTGCGGCCTCTGGGCGAGGGTTACCGTGCCGGCTACATCCCATGGGGCCCCGACCTCCGGGTTCCGGAGCCCGAGCAGGCGCCGCTTCTCGAGCAACTTGCCGCCGGCGTGGCGCCGCTGCTGCCCGAGGATGTGGCGTTCCTGCGATTCGACCTGCCCTGGCAGAGTCCCTACCAGCGCGAGGGTGAGGAAGAGCCGCCGAACCGCGTCCGCGAGCTGCGGATGAACTTCGGCACCGAGAGCCGGAACCTCAGAAAGGCGCCGACGGACGTGCAGCCCACCGACACGCTGCTCATAGACCCGCGCCGCGGAGAAAACGAGCTTCTTGCCGACATGCGGGCCAAGACGCGCTACAACATTCGCCTCGCACGGCGCCGCGGGGTGGTGGTCGAGGAGCATCCCCACGCCGATCTGGCCGCCTGGTACGAGCTCTACCGCGAAACGATGGCGCGCAAGGGGCTGACCGTACATGAGTACCGCTACTTCGAGGCACTCTTCCGTGCCGCGGACACGGAAGACAACGACCACGGCGAGCTCAAGCTGCTGCTTGCCCGCCGTGGCGAGGAGCTCCTCGCCGGGATGGTCCTTGCTCTCTACGGCGACTACGCGGTTTACCTCTACGGGGCGAGCTCTGATCGCCGCCGCCCGCTCATGCCGGCCTACCGGCTGCAGTGGCGGGCCATACAGACCGCCGCGGAGGCGGGCTGCCGTGCGTACGATATGTTCGGCATACCGGGAGACGACAGCCCGTCACACCCGATGCACGGGCTCCTGCGATTCAAGTCCGGCTTTGGTGGCCGCCGGCTCACGCGACGCGGATGCTGGGACTACCCCTTCGCCGAGGACCTCTATCGCGAGGTGAAGGGACGGGAGCTGGCCGACGGCGGCTACTACGGCTCCTGAACCCGGCCGTGGCGGTGGCACCCGGGGAGCGGCGGTGGCACCCGGGGGACGCCGGGGCGGCTACTACTCCTCCTGATCCTCCTGATCCTCGTCGCTCTCGAGGGCAGCTTTCGAGGAAGCCGCGCGCTCCTTCAGGTGCTTTGAGAAGCTCATTTTGGGCACGCCCGTTTCCGGCTTGGCCGGAATCAGCATCTCCTCTCCGGTGGACGGGTTCCGTCCCATACGGGCCTTCTGCGCGGAGCGACTGCCGAGGTAGAGCTTGCCGATGCGGCCGAGGGGCACACGCTCGCCGAGCAGGGCGCCCGCTTCGGCCATCAACAGATAATCGTCTATGACCTGCCGCGCCAGTGTCTGGGTCAGACCGTTCTTCTTGGCCACGTACTGCACCATGGTCTTCATGGTGAAGTGCTCGATTTCACCGGCCGGCATGGTGAGGGTGCGGTTGAGCTTCACGAAGCCGTTGGTGAGGAAGATGGTCGCCTCGCGGATGCGACGCTCCTGGTCGGCCGCGCTCACCTCCGGGGAGCATGCGACGGCCCGCAGAACCGGCGAGCTCTGCTCAATGCTGCAGTTGCTGAACCGCGCCGGGACGTCGCGACGGATCGGGCCCTCGAGGCGCACGTCGTCCTCGCGCACGAGGCTTGGAACATCGGCGCGCAGCGGAATGCTTGCGTACTCGAAGCGGCGGCCGGCTGCCGCGGGTTCGCCGCCGCTGCCGCCGCCTGCCGACGGCCCCAGACTCAGCAGCGAGCCCGAATAGGTAAGCACGAGCACACCGCGGTCGTCATCGGGCGGGAGCTCTTCGATGTCCCTCATGTCGAGCAGCTCGGTCTGCTCCTCGAAGAGGTTCCGCTTCTCGATCCAGTTCGCCGTGATGCGCGCAAGACTGTCCTCGCCGGGCGGCAACCCGGACGACTCGGTGATGGATTGCAGGTGGCGCTGAATGCGCTCGGGAAGGTCTTCAAAGCGTGTCATGTGCATCCTCCACTTTGACTATAACACCGACTTGGAATTTCTGTCGTTGCGGGAATACACTGAAGGGAGAAACCAGGAGAGAAACCGACACAGAAAAGAATGGAGGCATTCCCATGGGAGAGTATCTGGATCAGGTCCCGGAGCAGGTTCGCGACCACATTCGACAGATCACGAAGACGTCCGGCCTGCCCGACACCGAAGAGTCGGTGGAAGAAATGGCAAAGGGCTGGCTCGACAAGAAGAAGGCATTCGAAGACAAGCTCGATGAGCTGAATATGGAAGAAGTCGACGAGTTCGGCGCGGAGGAGGAGCGAGGCGCTCTCGTTCTTACCTACTCGGGCTCCATCCTCAACATCGGACCGGTAACCGACGGCGTGCGCCGCACGGAGTACGTGAGCATCGGACTGAGGCAGGACGTTCCCGAG
>JAWLDL010000299.1:0-3637 GCA_041686675.1 Spirochaetia bacterium
AACGAGAATGCTGAAGAAACTTGCGCTGACATTGACCGTGATTCTCGTATTCGCAACCGTGGTTCCTGAACTCCACGCGCAATCGAGAAGAGGAGACACGCGAATAGGACTCGGCTTCGGTACCCCCAATACGGTGCTCGTGGTGCGGCCGCATCCGTTCGACTTCAAAGCGGGCTACGATTTCACGGAAGGAAACCAGTTCGTATACCTCGCCGGTGACCTTCGGTTCGTCAATCAGCAGCCCCTTGCCGAACCGGTGCACTTCTCGCTCGGTTTCGGCGGGTACATGAAGTTCTACATGGATTCGGAAGCCGGCTCCGACGATTTTTTCGAGGGGGGACTGCGTCTTCCGGTCGGGCTTTCGCTGTTGCTGCTCGACGATTTCCTCGAGATCTTCGTCGAGGTGTCGCCCGGTATAGACCTGTATCCAAAACCTCAGTTCTCGGATGACCCGGTGCAGGCCTGGCTCGGCTTTACGCTCGACACTACGCTCTAGCGTGCCGCATCAGTCGTTTTCGCCGCATCCCGACAAGCGAAACGTGCCGTCGAATCCGTCGCCCATCACCAGAAGGCAGACGACGCCTCGGCGAGGTTCTCGCCCACAGGCGAAAATCAGAGGAGCGCCAGACCCTCACCCAGTGCAACGCCTGTGACAATCAGGCTCTGCGCGAGGACATACGTTACCGCAACAACCTGCCCGGCGTAGGGGAAGGGCCTCCGGAACGCGCGATAGGCCAGCGCCGTGTCGGAGGCAACGAAGAACAGGGCCCCCGAAAGTGGTAACCAGAACGCAGGGCCGGAGACCAGCGGAGCGCGAAGCAGGGCGGCCAGCACCATTGCAAGGATGACGGTCGTGTAGAGGAGCACCGGGCGCTTCATGCTGCCCAGGCCGGGACGCAACAGGCGGTACACGACACGGCCTGCCACAGCGAGGACGGCTGCCGCGAGAAACATCCACGGTTCGGGCAAGCCGTCGCGGAGGACCGGGGCGAGGAGGGCGGCGACGTATGCGATGTGTCCCAGCAGGAATGCCGCGAGACCGATCAGAAACCGGTTGCCGCGGTCGGGCTCAATGAGTGCGGTATCCCCGATTGCTCCCAGGAGAAGCCCGGCCACGATCCAGTAGGTCGGGCGCGCCGAGGCGAGCAGATAGGCTACCGCGAGAAGCGGCATCATCAGGGGCTTTGTAATGCGGATGAGCGGTCCTGTCCTGCGCTCGCACGCGAGCACGAACCCCACCGCCGCCAGCACGAAGAGCACCGTCGATACGATCACCGCCGCAACGCGTACATCGGCCGTCACAATGCCTCGACCATAGACTCAGCCTACGGTGTGGTCAAGCGCAGCGGGTTCTCGCCGATTGCCGGGAGGTGGGTGGAGCGGAGTTTGGCAACTAACTGCGACGGGAGACGATTCAGGTCCGACTTTATTCTTGGATGGTAGCGGAGCTCAGCCATCAAAGATGTCGGCTTCACTCACCGCGGTTACGGCTCCCTTCTCGATTTCTTCTTTCCGCCGCTTAAGCTCTTCTCCGTGTTCGCAGAGCTCGGCAATTGTTTCGGCGAGGCGTTCAACTGACAAATCAGCAGTCATCTGCGGCATGACGACAACCGCATACGAAGAAGTGGAGAGGCGCTTAACCGCCCTGTGTTCTATGACGGCGGAAAAAGCATGAGAAACCTCGAAGAACACTCGAAGGCTCAGAAGCCGCCCCGCTGATACTCGTGCGAGGAGCTCGGCGGCCTCGCCGTGCGGCGCCGACGCCTCCTCGTGCACGATGGCCAGGAGTGCCCGGCCTGCGGGCGACTGTGACGGCTCCGGATTCACCGTCTGGCCGGCGACATGACGAGGCGCGATTCCGTCTCCGATGAGGCTGTCTACACCCGCGTATCCGGGCACGGCGCAATGATCTATGGCGCTGGCGCTTCGTCGAAATGATTACTTGACAGAATGATTCAGCTTTATAAGTATGCATTGGGCGAGGAGGGAATATGAAGGGGAGGTCTTTTCGACGCGGTGGCGTTCGGGTATCGGTCCAGCTCACGGTTCTGTTCCTTGTCGTGATGGTCGTGTTCAGCGGATGTGACAATCTCTTCGGTGGACCGAACGGCCGCGGCTCGTCGGACGGAGATCCGGCGGCGGACGACGGTTCGAACGGCGATCTGACGACGAACGAGGGCACAGTGGGGATGATCGTGGACGTTCGGGAGTTGGCACGGCGCGGCTACGCCCCTCACAGTGTTTCGCTCGAGTTCAGCGGTGCGTTTGTCGACCTCTCGGGCGATATCGAGGTCGATCAGAGGACGAGCGTTGCCACCTTTGAGAGAAGCCGTTCGGACTTCACCGAGTCGGAGCTTTCGACGCTCGCTGCCGGTGTGGACGTGACTGTGCGAGTCTTCGACGAGGATGGCAACGAGCTCGAGA
Organism: Spirochaetia bacterium; assembly: GCA_041686675.1. Classification (GTDB taxonomy): domain Bacteria; phylum Spirochaetota; class Spirochaetia; order DSM-27196; family PWMO01; genus JAAAOH01. The sequence continues at coordinate 2,425 of JAWLDL010000299.1, forward strand.
GCCAGTTGTTCGCGGCGCCGGTGGATAGCTCGAATCGCTTCTTCGCCATCGACACGGATCGCCCCCGTCAGTATCCCCCCGTGACGCTGGATCCGGATACGCCGTACCTGCTTCAGGCAATCGCACCCGGGAGTCCTGTGGACGGGCAACTGTACAAACTCCGCACCACGACTATCGATCAGAATCAGCCCTTCTGGCGGCCCATCACCTATGCGAACGACTTCAATATAGAGGACGAGGCTAACCTGCCGCTCTACTCGTTCTACTTCGAAGAGGCGGGCAACAGTCTGCATTGGCTGAAGATGAATGACACGCAGGTTGATCCGGGGAACGAGCTCTACGTAGCTCTAGGTGGCGGCGATTATCTCTACACCTTCGACGGCGCCAACTCGTTCAATGCCTACTCTCCGAACGACGTGCGAATGAGGGTGGAGCAGGACGAGAACGGCCTTCTGCAGATCGACCCTCTCCCCATCGGCACCACCACACGGCTCGAGCGCCTGGTCCGGAATTCCACGAACCTCGTCGGGATTTCGGACACGGGCTCAACGGCCTACATCCCGGTGAGGGCAATCGCCGCGGACGTAGATTGGGAAGTGGAGTTCCTGGGAACGGAGTTCAGCCCTCCCATCCTTCCTCCGGCCGAGCTGGATTTCGCCACTCGCACTACAATCGAGAACTGCAGCGACGCGACAATCAGTCAGACCGTCGGTCAGAAGGAGAGCTACACCCGCTCAACTACGATGAGCACGTCGGAAAGCTTGGAGCTCTTCAGCAGTTCCACTGAAACGACCAGCGTGACCACCTCCGTCGAGGTAGGAGGGGCGTTCAAGGGACTGGGAGCAAGCGCGTCGGTTGAAGCGACGGAGGAGTGGAGCTATACCACCTCTGAGACTACGTCGACTTCGAATACCTTTTCAGCAACCGATTCGAAGACGATCGAGGTATTCAGCGAGCGGACGGTCACGGTACCACCGAACACCGCGATCGAGGCGTACGACGCGGTTGCGACATTTGACAACGTTACGCTGCCCTTCGTGAAAGTTGTTCGAGTGCGCGGAAATCGGATCGCAACTGGTGTCCCTCTTAACGTTGATGAGATCGTCACCCAGCTCGTGACGAGTCAGTTTGGCGGGGTCATAACGAATGTTCGAACCGATTACGTAGACGTAACGATCCGCGGTACAGCGGAGGTGCAGAACTATTTCGAAAC
>JAWLDL010000300.1:0-3634 GCA_041686675.1 Spirochaetia bacterium
CGCGCCTGTCGACCGCGGGTTTCAGGTATGCGCTTCGAGCTCGCCGTCGACGTCGCCGGTGGGAGACTCCACCACGATGCGGCCCGCGGGAACGTCGAGCCGGAACAGGCTGGGCCCCATGGCCTCCTCCACCGTGTAGATCGCGCGACAGATCTCGATCACCGTACCCGGGTAGACCGCGCTGCGGGCGACGACGGTGGCCTGCTCGTTTCGGTCGAGCTTCTTCACGAGGTTTTCGAGGATGACGGTGTAACCGTCGAGCTTCTCGGCAAGGCGCAGCCGCCTGTTCCGCAGGCTCTCGGACGGCCGGTCGGCAAGTCGCCGGTCGACGCGACTGATGGCGGCCTGCAGGCTCTCGATCTTCTGTTTGGTGACGAGGAGCTTTCGCGCGATGATGAAGTCCGAGCCGACCACGATGCGGGTGGCAACTTCGGCGCGGTTACCGATCTCATCGGCGCTCACCCCGTGCGCGGTGCGAACTTCCCCGCCCACGATCTTCCCGTGTTGTCCCATCACGAGGCGATCGAGGCACATGATCCGGGCGTTGTAGCAGAAGCTCTCAACGAACACGCTCGACTTCGACTCCACGGTGCAGCTTTCGACGAACTTCCCGCGCACCTTTCCACGACACCGCACGAGTGCCCGCCGCTTCCCGATAATGCCCCCGACTGCCGAAAGCCCACCGCGGCAGAACACCTCGTGGGCGTCCAACGTCTCCTTCGCCTGCAGATCGCCGCCGATCCACAGGCGATATCCGTCGGCAACGGTCCCGCTCAGGGCGAGGTTTCCGGGAAAGGATATGTCGCCGGTCGAGTTATCCACATCGCAGCTGAGCGCAAGGTCACGCTCCACCACGAGCTCGCCCCTGGAGATGCGAAGGAGTCCGCTCTTTGCGGCCACGATGCGGTCGCCCTGCAGACGGGTATTCCGTCCGGCGGACAGGGGCTCTACCGGCGCGTCTTCGAAGGGAACCGCCTCACCGCGTACATTGGTGCCCGGCGTGCCCGGGCGCTCGCTCTCGAGTACCGCGACGGTCTGCCCGCCGAAGGCCACCGGCAGGGTACGAGCCTGGTGAAGCGCGGCCGCGGGATCTACCGACGCCTGGTCTATGAGCTCTCGAACGGCGGCGAAGGAGGGATCAAGGCTGAAATGACTACGAACTCGCGCGACCGGCGGTGTACCCCGTGCAATGGTGACCTCCCCGGGGCGTTCGGCGCCGGGGACATGGGATGTGCACTCCTCGACCGCCGCATCGATCGCCTGCCAGTCGATGCCATGGGTAACGCCCTCCCGCAGAAGGATCTGCTCGATGTAGCCGCGGGTCACCGGGCGCCCGTCCGAGGAGGCGGGCGTGAGCAGGGCGCGGGCGCTCATCACGTCCTCATCTATGGTGATTTCGACCCGGCCGTCTCCCCGAATCGCGGGGCCGGCCTCGGGGCCTCGGGTGCTCTCTTCGCTCATACCCGACATGTCCGGCATATCTCGCTCACTCATAATACTAAAAAGATTTTAAAGCCAAATTTCTTTAATTTCAAGGCTGGTGGTGCCGGCGCTGCCTATGCGAGCGGAGAGGATTTCGGCTACACTGCCGGTACGCATTTCTGCATATTCCGGAGACGCACGTGGGCATACTTCAGATTCGCAACCTCTCCCTCACGCTCGGGGGCCACGAGATCCTGCGGGACCTCGAGCTCGACCTGTGGGAGGGACATATTCACGCACTCGTCGGGCCGAACGGCGCCGGCAAGTCTACTCTGGCCGCGGTGATCATGGGACTCGAGGGCTTTCGCGAGCACACAGGCGATATCTTCCTGCGCGGAGAGTCCATCCGGGATCTCTCCGTCGATGAGCGCGCCCGGCGCGGCATAACCCTCGCATGGCAGGAGCCCGCTCGCTTCGAGGGACTCCCCGTGCACAAGTTCGTTCTCGCCGGCGCGAAGGAGAAGACCGCCGCCGAGCTCACTCGCGTGCTCGAGATGGTCGGCCTCGACCCCGAGCGCTACCGGCGCCGCGCGGTGGACACCAGCCTCTCGGGCGGCGAGCGAAAGCGCATCGAGCTTGCCTCCATCCTCGCGATGAGACCCTCGGTCATGATGATGGATGAGCCGGACTCGGGTGTAGACATCGATGCCCTCACCTACATCTTCGAGGTCATCCGCGAAATGAAAGACGAGGGCATCACCGTGATCCTCATCACCCACTCCGGCGAGGTGGTGAAGCACGCCGACCACGGCTTTCTCCTCTGTGACGGACACATCCTCGAGAAGGGCGTGCCGCAGAAGATCTTCTCCTACTTCGAGGGATCATGCGCGAGCTGCGATCATCCCAACGAGCCGCCCGAAAACGCCGAGGAGGCCCTCCAATGAGCTCAGACGCAATTCTCAACGAGCTCCTCGACGCGATCAAGATGCCGTTCTTTCCCCACGACGGGAAGACCGCCTTCGTGGGCATCAATGCCAATCAGGTGCTGGCTTCAACCCTCGTCCCCGGGCTTCACATCGAGCCCGAGGAGCTCGAGGACGGCATCCGTGCGCAGATCCGTGTCGAGGCTGGCACCACACTCGAGAAACCGGTGCATCTGTGCTTCGGCATGGTCGGCGAATCGGGCGTACAGCGCATCAACCTCGATATCGACATCGGCGAGGACGCGACAGCGCAGTTCATGGCACACTGCGTCTTCCCCAAAGCCGTCGACATTCAGCACATCATGGATGCCGATATCAACGTGGGCGCACGTGCGACCTACGTGTACTTCGAGCGCCACATCCACGGCAGGGACGGAGGCGTCACGGTGAAGCCCACCGCGCGCGTGCACGTCGCCGAGGACGCCCGGTTCTCCACCGAGTTCGAGCTCATCCGCGGGCGCGTCGGCGTCATCGACATCGACTATGAAACGAAGGTGGAGGCGCGCGGGGTGCTGGAGATGACCGCCCGCATCTCGGGCCGGGGCGACGACCGGATAACGATCCGCGAGAAAGGTGATCTCCTCGGTGAGGAGGCTCGCGGGGTGCTGACCTCACACATCGCGCTGCGCGACGATGCCTACGGGGAGGTCTACAACGACCTTCGGGCCCGCGCCCCCCATGCGCGCGGCCATGTCGACTGTACCGAGATCGTGCAGGACCGGGCCGTGGCCCGGGCCGTACCCATCGTGCAGGTCGACCACCCCCAGGCCCATGTGACTCACGAGGCGGCCATCGGCTCGGTTGATTCCAGGCAACTTCAGACCCTGATGTCGCGCGGTCTCTCGGAGGACGACGCCACCGAGATGATCATCGACGGGCTGTTGAGCTGAGCCCGCGGCCCGCGGCCGGTGGGCGGCCGCCGCGTCACGTGAGGCCGCGCACCTTTCCGGTTTCCACATCCACATCGATACGCCGGAAGGCCGGGTCGGAGCCGGTGCCCGGCATGAGCTTGATGTCGCCGGCAACCGGCACCACGAAGCCCGATCCCCGGTACACCAGCAGGTCACGCACCGGCAGCTGCCACCCGCGCGGGCGCCCCTTGCGGGCCGGATCGTGGGAGAGGCTCAGATGCGTCTTCACCATGCAGGTACCGAGTGACTTCATCTCCGGATCCTCATCGGCGGCGGCTATCTTCTCCTCGGCCTCGGGGCTGTAGGTAACGCCGTCGG
>JAWLDL010000301.1:0-3634 GCA_041686675.1 Spirochaetia bacterium
GGCCACCCACCGAGATCCTCCGACATTTCGTACTCCAACAGCGAGTACGCGGATGCCTCGGCCTCGGGGTTGCCGCACATGCGCTTTATCTGTTTCGAGGCCAGGCTCCGGCGCCAGATGCCGATGAGCCAGAGGCTGTTGAACCCGCGGGCGGCAATGCGGTCGAGCTCCTCGTCGGGCACCTGGTCGAGGCGACGGATCTCGGTGCCGTAGTACCTCGAGAGCTGATCGAGCCACACGAGGGTGCTCTTTGCCAGCAGCACCACGTTCGGCATCCAGTCCTGGTCCGGGCTGAAACGCTCGGCTTCCTCCTCGGCTCCCATGCCGAACTCGTAGGGACGCTGGGGGCCGGGACCGGCAAAGGTCGCCTTCTGCTCCTCGCGGATGAGATCCATGCCGCGCAACAGCCGCATGAGGTAGGTCCCGATAAACCCGCCCCAGCGCTCGCGCATGTAGGTCAGCTGTGCCTCGAGAGAATCAGGATGCGCCTTCATCGGTGCACGCAGCAGCTCGAAGAGCGAAAGCCCTTCGGGCCCGAAGGCGGGCTGGGAGGAGAAGAAGCTCTGAAGCCCGTCTATGAAATCCTCGTAGTGAGTCTCCTCTTCGAGCCGGGAGTCGTCGAAGAGCTCCTCGAAGGGGTCGAAGGCCGGGTTCTCGTTCTCGAGATAGAGGAGGAGAAGCTCCTCGGCCGCCACCTCCCATCCGCTCTGCCCGTCTACCTCGCCGTCGAGATGCTGCCGCGGCGTCTTCTCTCCGGCGCGCACACTGCGCGGCGGAAACTCGGTAACAAAGCGCTCGAGAAGCTCCTCGACCGCGGTATCGCCGTGGCGTTCTTTGAGGTGGGTCAGGGCCTCCTCGAAGAGGTTCGGGCCGGTCTGCTCGAGGTACACCGAGACGAGGTGATGCATGATCTCGTCGATCAGCCCCATGGCGTTCACATCACCGGCGCGCACCGCCTGCTCGGGATGGCGCACGAGATCGCGTTTCCGGTTCATCGCCTGGGCGAAATCGCGGGCTGCCTGGAAGTCGGCGAAGATCACGTTGCCGGTGATGGCAAACAGGGTCTCGTCGAAGCCGTACTGCTCGCGCGCCTGCGCCGAGACGTGGAACTCTCGTGTGTCGGCGCCGCCGGCTGCGTCTCCGCCGGCGGTGCGCGGCCAGCGGTGGCCGCGCGCACCATTGTCGCGCACGTCGACGATATCGAGGGGTTTGTTTCGGCGAATGCTCATGAACGGCTCCTTATGATTCGGCGATGTCGGTATTCGGGACGGCACTGCGGCGTGCCTCTACCAGCTTCCGGATCCTTGTGTTGAGCTCGGTCTCCTCCATGAGGGACTCGATGTTCCGGGGAAGTCGGTAGCTCCAGTTGAAGTCGGTGGTGGTGCCGGGTATATTCACCCGCTCGTCGGCGGGATCCGCCGACCGCAGGTCTGCGGAGAGGGCGAAGAAGTCCTGAATCTGGAACATACAGATCGCCGAGTTGGTATCGAGAATCCGGGAGATGACCTTCTGCGCGAGCTCCGGGGAGAGCTCGGTCGGACGCTCGCCCTTGAAGCCGAGCGCCGTCCAGAACTCATCCACGCCCTCCTCCTGCTCCCACCACTCGCGAAGCGTCGAGGTGTCGTGCACCGAGGGCGCGCAGACGGTAAGGTAGGGATATTTCTCCAGCGGGATGTAGGGCTCGCCCGGCTCGTCCCAGCGACGGGTCCAGCGGGGAATCCGCAGACCGAGGATGCCGAGCTCGGAGAGAACCCGGGGCACGCTTTCGGGAACCACGCCGAGGTCCTCCGCGCAGGGGAGCATCGCGGCCGATCCGTTCACCAGCGAGAGAATGCGGCGGCCCTGCTCCTCCCACATCTCCTCGGAGATGCGCCGCGCGTGGGCTACGAGCTCATCGAAGCGCTGCCGCTCTTCCTCCGCGAGGGAGCGATAGGCGCTCGAGTCGCGCATCTTCCACGCGGGGGAGTATCGATCGGAGGACACGCGAATCAGTGCACGATCGTGGTACCATCCGCGCAGAGACTCCTTTGCCTCGCCCGGCAGGTCGAGGGCCAGAAGGTCATGCTCGCGAAAACCCTCGGCAAAGACGTAGAGGTCCTCTTGCTCACCGACAACCTCGAGACAGCAATCGGTGAGCTCGGTGACGTGATCGCCCAGGGTCTCGCGCAGGCGCTCACCGGGAATGTGGGGCTCGGCGAGCCAGCGCACCCGCGCCTCGTCGAATCCGGCCTCCTCGAGCTCCTGTGCCGTGAGCATGTAGGAGGGGTGAAAGAATCCCATCGTCCCCGCCGAGTCCTCGGCAGGAACCGCCCAGATACGGAAAAACCCCAGAACATGGTCGATACGGAACGCGTGATAGAAGCCGTCGGCCTGGTCGAGGCGGCGGCGCCACCAGTCGTAGTCGTTGGAGGCAAGCACGTCCCAGTCGTAGACCGGAAGACCCCAGTTCTGACCGAGATGGCTGAACATATCGGGGGGCGCCCCCGCGCGAAACTCCGGTTTGAAGATGTCCCGGTGCGCCCACACGTCGGCGCTGTCCTCGGCCATGAGAATGGGGAGGTCGCCCTTGAGATACACCCCACGCTCGGATACCGCCTGCGCGGCGGCACGGAGCTGGCCCTCGGCGTTGTACTGGATCCAGCAGTAGTAGGTGAGATCATCCTCCATGGAGGGCTCGTGCCACATGGCGTCGATCTCCGCGAGGCCGGGATCCTGCAGGTCGTTCCATTCCACCCAGGAGCGCTTTCCCTGCCGCTCCTTCAGGCAGCGGTAGACGGAGAACTCTCGCACCCAGGGGTTGTTCTCTATCCAGCGGGAGAGCCCCGAATCGGCTGCTATTTCCTCGCGTCGCGCCTCGTAGACGCGGCGAAGCACCTCGTACTTGCGCTCGAGCACCTCGCCGAAGCTGATGCGGGAGCGGCCATCGAGCTCGCTTCGCATGGCGCCGAGCGTCGCGTCGAGCTCGGCGTCCTCGGCGCGCACCGCGGCGACTTCGGGAACGTCTTCGAGGCGGAGGTAGAGCGGGTGGAGGGCGAATGCGCTCGTTGCGCTGTAGGGGCTGGAGTCGCCCCCGGTGTCGTTTACCGGCAGTATCTGGATGACGTCGAGGCCGGCCTCGAGGCACCAGTCGGCAAGGAGGGGTAGATCGGCGAACTCGCCCACACCCGAGCTCCTCGCACTGCGCAGACTTCCCACGGGCACGAGGACTCCCGTGTAGTAGCGTTTCAGGTCGCCGAATTCCATGCGCGTTGCTCCTTTGATTTCAGTATAAGAAGCAGCCGCCGGAATTCAAAGTGCCCGGCACCCGGCGGTCGGCGACCGGGTGCCGCCGGGGCCGCCGGGGCCGCCGGCTCTGCCGGGGCAGCCGGGGCCGCCGGTGAGCCTAATCGGCGACGAGTCGCGAGCGCAGCACCCCGGCGACGAGAAGCTCCACGAGGTGGTAGAGGATGACCGGAAGCAGGGCGATGCCGATGACCTCCGGACGGTCGGCAAAGTAGATGGCCACCAGCGGCGCGCCGAGGGCCAGCGTCTTGTGGGGCGCAGTGAAGATGACCGACATCTCGTTCGCCCGTCCGAGCCGGAAGAGCTTCGCCCCGCCCCAGGCGAGCGCAAGGAGCACGAGATGACTGATGAT
>JAWLDL010000302.1:0-2928 GCA_041686675.1 Spirochaetia bacterium
ATCATCGCGGGCCTCGAGATGGCCGACGAGGGCACGATCGAGCTCGACGGCCGACTGATTGCCGGCCCGTCGAGGTTTGTGCCTCCCGAGCGGCGTGCGATCGGCATGGTGTTCCAGAACGCCGCAATCTTCCCTCACCTGTCCGTGCGGGGAAACATTCTGTTCGGGATACCACGGTCGGAGCGCCGAGACGCAAGGGCGATCGAAGCGCGACTCTCACGCCTGCTCGCGATGACGCATCTGACCGGCCTCGCGGAGCGGTATCCGCACCAACTCTCCGGTGGTCAGGTACAACGAGTGGCCATCGCCCGCAGTCTCGCTCCAATGCCTCGCCTTCTCATTCTCGATGAGCCCTTCAACAATCTCGACGCGTCGCTGAAGACCGGAGTGGTTCGTGAGGTTACGGCGATTCTCAGAGAGAGCGGCGTCCCGGCGATCCTGGTCACGCACAGCCCGTGGGAGGCCTTCACCGTAGCCGACCGTCTCGCCGTTATTCGCAACGGCAGCATAGTACAATCGGGTACTCCGGAGGAGGTCTACCGGCGCCCCCACGACCGCGGCGTCGCCGGCTTCTTCGGCCCGGTGAACGAGATCCCCGTCCGGCGAACCTCCGCCGGGTACGAGTCCCCGGTGGGCATCGTACAGAAAGACGTCGTTCGGGAGGAAGGCTCGCGACCGACCGCGCTGCTGCGCCCGCACGACCTGGTCATCGCCGGCACCGGCGACGGCAAAGGCGACCGCGGCGGCGGCGGAAACGCCCGGGTCGTAGCGAACCGGTACTACGGAGAGTATCGTGAGGTCGACGTCGTGGTTGACGGCACCGACACACTGCTCGCGGTGAGAACACCCGAGACTGCCGCCTACACGACAGGGGACCGGGTGCGGGTGCGCGTATCGTCCTGCCGAAATCTGCAGGACCGGGTAGAGCCATGTCTCGGAAACGCCGCGGAGGCGACGCGCTTTTGACGTCCTGTCGTCCGAACGCACGGCGTCCACTGCTGAACGGGTGAGAACAAGGTGGAATGCGCCGCCTACCACACCTGCGTAAGATCAATCACGGCATGAAGCCGCTCGGTGTGAAACTCGATGCGCTCGCGTTGCGCGGGAAGCCCCTCGTAGGCTCCCTCCCCGGACAGCCGGATTTGAGTTTACGGGGCGTCGATCGCACAGTATTCTCGAGGTGTGAAGCCGGTACGGGTGTAACCGGGAGGACCAGTGCATGCTCTCCTTTGACGACAGAACCCTCGATCGCGGCCTCGCCTACTACGATGACGGGCACGTGGCCGATATCCGCGCAAACGAGGGCGCACTGATCGCCCGGGTCCACGGCACGCGGCCCCAACCGTATACGGTCGTGCTGGACACCGAACGGCCGGAGGCCAGCTACTGCAGCTGCCCGGTCGGCGTCGCCTGCAAGCATCTCGTCGCCGTAGTGGCGACTGCGCTCGCCGATCGTCTCCCGCCTGAGGACGTGGCGCGGCGTCTCGGTAGTGGCCTTCGTGCGGAGGACTTCAGCGGCCCCGTCGCCGAGACCGAGCGCACGCGGCAGCAGCGAGTAGCGACAGAGAATCCTCCCGCGGCCGACAGGGTCCTCGACCTGGAGGAGCAGATCGAAACCTCGGCCCGTTTCACGCGAAGCTTCGCCACCCGAGAGCAATACTACTTCGGGCGCGAGGGCGAGGATGGCCCCCGAAATCCGCCACAATTCACCGATCGTGAGGAGGATACGACAGGCCGGCTGGCCTTCGTCATCGGCCCGCGTTACGACTTTCATCCCCGCATCGACCGAGAGCGACCGGTCATCGCACCGGTGCGACAGTACAGGCGCAAGGACGGCGCCTACGGACGCCTCGAGCGGCTCTCCGAAACCACCCCGGCGTTCACGAGCGACCCCGCCGAGCGCCGTCTGGCGGAGCACCTGATGCTCCTCGGCGGCGAAGCGCCCGTGCTTGCCTACATCGACGAACTGATCGCGGCGAACTCGGCGGTGTTCGCGGGCGACATCTCCGTGCTGACTGGCGTTCACCGTACCCCCGTTTCCGTGATCGAGCCCGACCACATCCACGCCGAGGTCGTGCCGGAGTTGTCCCACTGGCCGACCTCACGCGGAGAGGGCGTGACGCTACACCTCTCCCTCGACGTTTCGCAGGGTGAGCGTCACCTGACCATAGGACCGGATGAGGAGGTGTGGTCCGACCGCGGCGCCGGGCGGTCGGTGCTCTTCTCCGAGGGCGGCGCCCTGCTTCTCGGAGACGCCTCCGCGCTGCTGACCGAGGTTGCCGCAATCCTGGCATTCCGCGGGGAGCTCCCTGTCGACGCCATTGCGCGCTTCCGAAGGCTCGCCGAGCGGTTCCCCGAGCGCATCTCGATTCGCTACCCGCGCAAGGTCCGTCTCGTGACCGTTGCACCCGAGGCGGTATTCGTCCTGTCCGCCGTCGGCCGCCTGCTTCACCTCAGCCTCGGTCGGGAAATCGGCGGGCACACCGACGGCTACGAGGGCGACGACTACCATATCCACCGCACCAACGCTCAGCCGCCGGAGGAGGCAATTGAGGCAGCCTCGGCGCTTCTCGGATCCGCGCCTGACTTCGATCACTACGGCGACATGTGGTACTGGGAGGCTGAGGATGCGGCTGCGACGGGTCGGCTACTCGATACCGCGCTCACCCTTGCCGAGCGGGGGTTCACCGTGTATAGCCGCGACACCGAGGGGTTGCGTCGTCCGCTGAAGAACGTCGGTCCGCTGACGGTCCGCATCTCCTCCGGGATCGATTGGTTTGAACTTCACGTGCAGGGCTCCGACGGCGCCGAGATCGATACCGAGCTTCTCCTCGAGATGGCGCGACGGGGCGGGTATCATGACGGCGGGGCCCTCGTCGTGCTCGATCCCGACGAGGCCGAGCGCCTGAAGGAAATCCTCGCCCTGAC
>JAWLDL010000302.1:2938-3618 GCA_041686675.1 Spirochaetia bacterium
CTGACCGGCGAACTCGACGCCGAGGTCGCACGCATTCCCGCTGCCGACATCGCCTCGGTCGCCGCGCTTGCCGACCTGGCCGATGAGGTTGACGCGGACGTGGATGCGGTACGTGCCCTCGCCCGCACCATCCGCGGAGACGCAGCGCCGCCGGACGTGCCGGTACCCGCGGGCCTCACGGCGGAGCTTCGCCCCTATCAGCGTGAGGGTGTCCGTTGGCTCGCGACGCTTGCCGCGCACGGCCTCTCGGGCTGCCTTGCCGACGACATGGGCCTCGGCAAGACCGTACAGGCCCTCGCCTTCATGCTTCATCTGCGAGACGCAGGAGGCGGGGGCGCTGCGACCGCCGCCGGGGACGCCGGTTCGCGCGGCCAACCCGCTCCCCTCCTCGTCGTCGCGCCGCTCTCCACGCTCGGAAACTGGGCGCGGGAGGCGGCACGGTTCGTCCCCGAGCTCACCGTCGCACTGCACCACGGAACCGAGCGTGCGGCGATGGCCGAGGACCTTCGCGGCGCCGACCTCGTGGTGACGAGTTACGCAACCGCCGTCCGTGACTCCGAGATGCTCGCGGGGCTCCCATGGCAGCTCGTCTGCCTGGATGAAGCGCAGTTCATAAAGAACCCGCACGCAAAAACGACGAAGGCCCTCAAAGCGCTTCCCTCCGATCTCAGGCTCTGCCT
>JAWLDL010000303.1:0-3614 GCA_041686675.1 Spirochaetia bacterium
GAACTCACTCATCATCGAGGTGGGCGGCGGTACCACCGAGGTCATGATGCTTCGCCGCGGCAAGATGGTGGCCGCCCACTCACTCAGGCTCGGCACCATCCGGCTCGAGCAGCAGGTTCGCGCGAGCTGGGAGTCCACCGAGGACCTCGAGACCTTTCTGCGGGAGAACATCCGCGTGACGCAGGAGATTCTCAACGCCGAGATGCGCATGGATTCCATCCGCTTTTTCGTGGCCGTCGGAGGAGACGCGCGCCTTGCGGCTGCCCGCGCCGGACGCAAGGAGGAGGCGGGATTCAGCGTCGTCGAGCGGGAGGATTTCAACGAGCTCATTGCCGGCTTGCAGGGGTACTCCCTCGATGAGATCGTCTCGGAGCTCGAGGTCACCTACAACGAGGCCGAGGGGCTCGTCCCCGCGCTGCTCATCCTCAAGATGTTTCTCGATTCCACTCAGGCAAAGCAGCTGATCGTTCCCGATGTGAGCATCCGCGAAGGCGTGCTTTTGAGCTTCGCACTCGGTGCGAGCAAGGAAGTCGAGCACGAGTTCTACACCCAGGTCGTGGCCTCTGCGGCGAATCTCGGCAAGAAGTACCGCTTCGACGAGGCGCATGCGATGCATGTGCGAAAGCTCGCCCTCTCCCTCTTCGATCAACTCGAGGACGACCACGGGATGGATCAGCATGCACGCATGCTCCTCGAAGTTGCGGCGATTCTCCACGATATCGGCAACTACATCCGCGCGAGCGGCCATCACAAGCACGGGCAGTACATCGTGGCCAACTCCGAGATCTTCGGGCTTTCGCGATCTGACATCGCCATCGTGTCCCACATTGTGCGCTATCACCGAAAGGCCATGCCGAACTCCTCCCACACGAGTTTCATCTCTCTGCGCCGGGAGCAGCGCATCCGCGTGATGAAGCTCTCCGCCATTCTGCGCGTTGCGGACGCCCTCGACCGCGGGCATAACCAGCGCATCCGTGACTTTCGGGTCGAGAAAGATGATGACCTCGTGACCCTCTACTGCGACTACGCGGGGGATATCTCCGCGGAGAAACACGGACTCGAGCTCAAGGCCGAGATGTTCGAAGAGGTCTTCGGGTACCAGGTCGTGGCGGTCTGAAAAGGCAAAAGGTGAGTGCATGACAGGCAATGAGACGCCACACTACTTCAGCCGCGACTTGAGCTGGCTCGAGTTCAACGCACGCGTACTCGAGGAGGGACTCGACGATTCCAATCCGCTTCTCGAGCGGTGGAAGTTTCTCTGTATCGTCGCATCGAACTTCGATGAGTTCTTCATGATTCGTGTCGCGAGTCTCAAGCGGCAGCAGGCAAAGGGTGTTTCGGCGGGGGATCCCTCCGGCCTGAGTCCCGACACCCAGCTTTCCCGCATCGCCGAACGAGCGAAAGAGATCATTTCCGCCAAGTATGACTGTCTCTGGAACGACATCCTTCCCGCTCTCGAGCGCGAGGGGATCGTCTGGGCCAGGTCAGGTGAGTACACGGGCAGTCAGCGCAGTTTCGTCCGAGATCTCTTTGCGCGAGAGGTGTTTCCGGTACTGACGCCGGTGCGCCACGAGGCGCGGACATCGCTCCCCGTTGCGGGAAACAACAGGCTCCATATCGCGTTTTTGCTCGAGTCCGACGGGAAGCCCGACATGCAGCGTCTCGCCGGTGACGAGGAGGGACGGGAGCTTCTGGCAGTCGTGCAGCTTCCGCCGGCGCTCGAGCGCATCGTGTATCTGCCGGCGAAGGAGCACGGGGTGGTCTTCACGCTGCTCGAGGACGTGATCGTCGAGAACGCCGATCAGCTCTTTCCGGGGTATAGAATCATCGGCGAGGGCTGCTTTCGAGTGACCCGTGATGCCGACCTCGGCGTCGATGAAGAGCGCGATGAGGATTTCGTGGAGGCCATGGAGCAGGTGCTCGAGAGCCGCGAGCATTCCGAGGCGGTTCGCCTTACGGTGGCGCAGAACTCCGAGGCGGTCGGCGAGCGTCTGCAGGAGGCGTTGGGGCTGGAGAGTCGCGACGTCTACGCCAAGGGAAGCCCGCTGGCCCTCGGTGATCTCACAGGGCTCTCCAATCTCAGTGGATTCGACCATCTGCGAAACGAGAGCATGCCGCCGATGCCCCCGCGAGACCTTGCGGAGGAGGAGAGCTTCTTCGATATTCTCAAGCGGCGCGACGCGTTTCTGCACCAGCCCTACGAGTCCTTCGAGCCGGTCATTCGCCTCGTGCAGCAGGCAGCCGGCGACCCGCAGGTGCTCGCCATAAAGATGACCCTCTACCGCACGAGCGGGGACTCGCCCATCGTGCGGGCTCTCGAGGAGGCTGCGGAAAACGGCAAGCAGGTAACCGCCCTCGTCGAGCTCAAGGCGAGATTCGACGAGCAGCGAAACATCCGCTGGGCCGAGCGCCTGGAGCGGGCCGGAGTGATCGTGATTTACGGCATCGCCCAGCTCAAAGTCCATGCGAAGGCGATGATGATCGTTCGGCGCGAGAGCGCGGGCGTCGTACGCTACGTTCATCTGGGAACCGGTAACTACAACGACAGAACGGCCAAACTCTACACTGACTACGGCATGCTCACGACCCGTGAGGAGATCGCCTATGAGACGAACCTCTTCTTCAACGCGATAAGCGGGTATTCCGCGATCCCCGCGCTGACTCGCCTTGCTCTCGCCCCGATGGGGCTCAAGACTCGCCTCCTGCAGCTCATCGAGCGCGAGGCGCAGCGGGCCTCAACCGACACGCCGGGGCTCATCATGGCCAAGCTCAACTCGCTTTCCCACCCGGAGATCATTGATGCCCTCTACCGGGCCTCGCAGGCGGGGGTGCGCGTGCAGCTCAACGTTCGCGGGATCTGCATGCTCGTGCCCGGCGTCCCAGGGATGAGTGAGAACATCACCGTCGTGAGCATCGTAGACCGGCTTCTCGAGCACGGGCGGGCGTTCTACTTTCACAACGGCGGTGCGTGGGATGTGTACCTCTCGAGCGCCGACTGGATGCCCCGGAACCTCGACCGTCGCGTGGAGCTGCTCTTCCCGGTGGAGAGCATGCCGCTCAAAAAGCGCGTCAAGCACATCCTCGAGGTCTCTTTTCGCGACAACGTGAAGGCCCGCGTTCTGCAGCCTGACGGCAGCTGGGTCCGCCGCACCCCACGCTCCGGGGAAACGCTGGTGCGAAGCCAGCAGCTCTTCTACGACGAGGCACGCGAGCATGCGGCGGCCGGTGAGCCGGCGAACCGAAAAGAGTTCAGCGTGCGCCGGAAGCCCGCAGAGTAGAATACCGCTCGCTCCACCTTGACAACTCGTGCTTGCCGCACTACTTTGAAGTACAAAGTAACTTTGTAATGCAAAGTACGCGGGTGTTTGGTGCCCGCGGAGGAACTGCATGGAGACAGGTGAGCGGCCCGAGCACGCGGCCACGGGAGAATCGGGTCAGTCAGCCGGCGACGGGCGGGTCGATGAGCGCGATGAGGGTCGCTACCGGGAGGATCTGGCGACCATTCGCGCCCTGGTTGCCGAGCACGACGATCAGCCGCTTCTCGAACACTGGGCCTTCATCGCCTGGGGATTCCTGATCGTAGCCGGCACCGTCCTGCACTGGGCCGTCGCCCC
>JAWLDL010000304.1:0-3612 GCA_041686675.1 Spirochaetia bacterium
ACCTCGCTCAACAGCGGCATGGTCGATGCCTTCTACGCAAGCCCCATCGGGGCCGCAGGCTTCCAGTGGTTCGCGCGCGCGCAAAACATGCTCGACCTTGACGTGGCACCCTTTCTCGGCTCCTTCATCGTGACACAGCGCTCGTGGCGCCGCGTATCCGACGACATCAAGCCGGACCTCGTGGCCTCGGTCGAGCGCGAGGCCCGTCGCCTGGGTACCGCCGTCAATGAGCTCGAAACCGAGGCCGTCGAAACGATGCGCGAGTATGGTCTGAACATCATCGAGCTCTCCGAATCGGAGCGCGACCGGTGGTTCGAGGAGTTCGAGCGCAGCCTCGAGGTCACCGTCGGCCCGGTGTTCGACGAGGATACCTACCGCCGGATCCAGCGCTATCTCGACGAATACAGGAGATAGCGTGTCGAGCCCCCGCGTCCTCCTGCCCGGGCATCCGCTCGGCCGCGGCTTCCGCGTGCTCGAGAACGGGGTGGCCGTGGCCGCGCTCTTTCTCCTTGCCGCGTTTCCCCTCCTCGAGATCCTGCTCCGCACGGTCTTTGCAACAGGCATTCTCGGACAGAGTGCATATCTCGTGCACCTCGTGGTTGTTCTCGCCTTTGTCGGCGGAATGATCACCGCCCGTGAGGGACGCCACCTCTCCATTTCCGGCGGCTACGGTACGCAGCGCTCGCGTGTGCGCACCGTGCTCGATGACGTAACCGGCTTCATCTCGGTCACCATCGCCGTGGCCCTGGCCTGGAGCGCACTCTCTCTGACGATGGTCGGCTTCACCGCCGGGCAGTCGGTCGGCATCGTGCCCACGAGGGTATTCGTCGCCGTTATCCCCATCGGACTGCTCGTGATGGCCCTGCGCTTCACCCGCACCGCAACGGTGAAACCGACGCAAATCTCGGTCGGCATCGCCGGCTTCGTGGTCGGGAGCTTTCTCGCTCTCCCCGCGGCGGCAAACGTCGCCTACATGATCGCGCCCCAACTGCCGGCCTGGTTCGAGGGCCTGCTCGACATCTGGTACCGCGCGGTGCCGCGGATCGCGATCCCCCTTCTCGTGGTCATCGTCGCATCGGCGTTTCTCGGCACGCCGCTGTTCATCGTGCTATCCGGTTCCGCGCTTCTGCTCTTCGCGCGTGTCGGCGGCGCGCTCGAAGTGATTCCCAACGAGGCCTATAACGTCCTCACCGACAGCACCATCCCGGCGATACCGCTTTTCACCTTCACCGGCTACATTCTCTCCGAAAGCAAGGCCGGCGAACGGCTTGTCGACCTGTTCCGGGCGTGGTTCGGATGGCTGCCCGGCGGCCTGGTGATTGCGACTGTCCTCGTTTCCGCGTTCTTCACCTCATTTACCGGTGCCTCGGGCGTGACCATTCTTGCTCTCGGCGGGTTGCTGTATTACGTCCTCTACACGCGCGGCGAGCATACGGAGGGTTTCACGGTCGGCCTTCTCACCTCCACGAGCAACGTCGGTCTCCTCTTCCCGCCGAGCCTGGCCATCATCATTTACGGGACCATCGCACAGGTAAACATCTTCCACATGTTCCTCGCCGGCATCGTCCCCGGAACCCTCATTGCACTTGCCTTTATCGCCATAGGGGTGGTGGTATCCATACGGCGGGGAAACACACGTCGCCCGTTCGAGCCGCGCGAGGCGATGTCCGCGCTGAAGTCGGCGATGTCGGAGATCATGCTGCCGGTGGTCATCGTCGTGGCCTTCTTCTCCGGACTGACGACGCTCGTGGAAACGGCGGCGCTCGCGGTCGCCTACGTGCTGGTGGTGGAGGTGGCGGCACGGCGGGAGATACCGCTCGGGAGGCTGCCGGAGGTGGCGCTGAAGTGCATCACGATCGTCGGCGGTGTGCTTATCATCCTCGGTGCCGCTCGAGGCCTGAGCTTCTACATCGTCGATGCGCAAGTGCCGGTCATTCTCAGAGACTGGATGCGGGATCACGTGACGAGCCGCTTCGTGTTTCTGTTGATTCTCAACGGGGCGCTGCTGCTGACCGGCTGCCTGATGGACATTTACTCGGCGATACTCATCGTCGCACCGCTGGTGGTTCCGTTGGGCGACCTCTTCGGCATCGCGCCCGTGCACCTCGGGGCAATCTTCATCGCAAACCTCGGGCTCGGATTCATCACCCCGCCCGTCGGCCTGGACCTCTTTCTCTCCTCCTACCGCTTCAATGAATCCATGCCGCGGCTCTACCGATTCGTGCTGCCCTTCTTCGCCGTGGAGCTCGTAGTGGTGCTTCTTATCACCTACGTGCCGTTCTTCTCCGAGTTCCTGCCTCGATTGGTGCAGTAGCCCATGAGCAGTATCACGCTCTCCTCCCGAGAAGGGAAACTCATCGTCGCCGCCTGCATTCTGGCGAGCGGGGTGGGATTCCTGATGAACTCCGCGGTAACCATTGCACTCCCCACGATACAGCGCGCCCTCGACACCACCATCACCGGGGTACAGTGGATCGTAAACGCCTACGCCCTTGCCCTCGGCGGCCTCATCCTCGTAAGCGGCGCCCTCGGCGATCTTTTCGGCGTGAAGCGTATCTTCAACTCGGGGATCGGGATATTCACGGTTGGCAGCGTCTTGAGCGCCCTCGCCCCCTCGGTGCCGCTCCTCATTGCCGCCCGCGCCTTCCAGGGGGTCGGCGCGGCACTGATGGTGCCCGGAAGCCTCGCGATCATCACACACGTGTTCCCGGATTCCGAGCGCGGGACGGTCATCGGACTGTGGGCCGGCGTATCCGGCGCGATTGCCGCGCTCGGGCCCTTCATCGGCGGGTTTCTCGCCGAGATCTCCTGGCGCTTCGTCTTCCTGGCAATGGCGCCGCTGGCCCTGGCGGCCCTCGCGGTCTCGGTGCTGTTCGTGCCCCGCCTCCCGGGACAGGAGGGGCGGCGGCTCGACTGGGCGGGCGCAGCGCTCGCATTCGTCGCGCTCTTCGGCCTCTCCTTTTCGCTCATCCGCGCTTCGCAGGATGTGTTCGGACCCGGCAGCTGGGTCATGCTGGCTGCCGGCGTGCTGGCCGTTGTGGCCTTCCTCGTCACGGAAGCGAAGGTTACCGACCCGGTCGTTCCCTACAAAATGTTCACACGACAGGTTGCAGGCGCCAATCTGGCCACGCTCTTCATCTACTTCTCGTTCTCCGGAACGCTCTTTCTGCTCTCGTTCTTCCTGCAGCAGCTCCTCGGCTACCGGGCGACCATGGCGGGCCTCGCGGTGCTGCCGACGACCGTGCTCATCACCTTGTTCTCCGGCCCTTCGGGCGCGGTCACCGACCGTCGCGGCCCCCGCTTTCAGATGATAGCGGGGCCGGCCGTCGTCAGCGCCGCCATCGCCCTGCTCGCCACCGCAGGCGTTGGAACGAGCTACACCGGCCGCATCCTGCCGGCGGTGGTACTGCTCGGCGCGGGTATCGTCCTCATCATCCCCTCCATCACGACGAGCGCCCTCAACGTTCCGCGGCACTTCTCCGGCACGGCATCCGGCGTGAATAACGCCATCGCCCGCGTCTCGGGCCTGCTTGCGGTGGCGGTGGTGGGAACGGTGGTTACCGTCGGCTTCGCCCGCGACCTCGCGCCGGCCCTCGATGCCCTGTCGCTCCC
>JAWLDL010000305.1:0-3603 GCA_041686675.1 Spirochaetia bacterium
ACGATACGCATCTCAGGCCCGGCCGCTTCTCTGCGGTCGGGCCTTTTGGCGTTTATGGGCGTCAGCCTTTGTTGACCTCGATACGGCGGCCACTCGCCGCCCGCTCGGCCGGCCACTCGCCGCCCGCCCGGCCCGTGTGTATGCTTGCGGCAAGACGAAATGTGGGGTAGCCTCCGTCCCCATGGAGCACGTCATAGAACGCTACGAGCGCAAGTTCGGGGCGCCGCCCTCGCGCGCGGTGCGCTCGCCTCTTCGCATCTGCCCGCTGGGCGCCCACGTCGATCACCAGGACGGCATTGTCAGCGGGATGGCCCTGACCGACAGTATCAACCTCGTCTACACGCCCGAGGATGACGGGTACCTGCGGGTCCAGAGCCTTGATTTTCCTGATGAAGAGTACTTTCACGTCGATCAGGTGCCGGACATGATGCCGACCTTTTGGGGGAACTACCTGCGGGGTGCGGTGCTCTCGCTCTCGCGGAGCTTCAAGCTCCATCGGGGAATCCGCGGCGTCGTGCGCGGCAACCTTCCCATCGGCGGGCTGAGCTCATCGGCGGCGGTTACCACCGCCTATCTCATGGCCCTGTGTGATGTGAACGAGATCGAGATCCCGCCCCGGGAGCTCATCGACTACAGCCACTGGGTGGAGACAGCCTTCATCGGGCTGAACAACGGCATCCTCGACCAGTCGGCGAATATCCTCAGCCGCGACGGCTACCTCATGGTCATGGACTGCCGGACCGAGGAGTTCGACATGGTGCCGCGCTCTCCGTCCATGCCGGATTTCGAGATGGTCATCGTCTACTCGGGCATCAGCACCACGCTCATCAAGACCGACTACAACAATCGCGTGGATGAGTGCAAGGTTGCGGCGTGGCTACTGCAGGAGCTCGCCGGAATGGAGGTGTCGGCCTTTCGTGACGTGAAGCTTCGCGACATCCCCCGCGAGGTGTACGAGGAGCACGCCGACGGCCTGCCGGGGCGCTTTCGCAGGCGCGCCGATCACTTCTACGGTGAGCTCGCCCGCGTGGAAGCCGGCGTCGAGGCGTGGAAGCAGGGTGATATCGATGAGTTCGGCCGGCAGGTGTTCGCCTCGGGGGAGAGCTCGATTTCCAGGTACGAGAGCGGCTGTCCGGAGCTCATCACCATTTACGAGACCCTCGCCGGGAGCGAGGGAGTCTACGGCGCGCGCTTCAGCGGCGCCGGCTATCGCGGATGCTGCATCGGCCTCGTCGATCCCGCCTACAGGGAGTCCATCCAGGCGCGTATCGATGAAGTCTATCCGGCAAAGCATCCCGCCTTCCGCGATCTGTATCGAGTCTTCTTCAGCAGGACCGCCGACGGTGCGGAGGTGATGTTCTTGTGACCGGCATCATCCTTGCCGCGGGCTACGCCACACGCCTCTATCCGCTGACCCGGGATTTCCCCAAGCCCCTGCTCGAGGTCGCCGGGCGGAGCATCCTCGACCGGATCGTGGACAACGCCCGCCGTGTGGCGGGAATGCAGCGTCTGGTGGTGGTAACCAACTCGCGCTTCGCCTCCCACTTCGAGGACTGGCGCGATACACGCTTCGGCGCCGGCGGCCGCTCCGCCGCCGGCTCGGCGGGCCGCGCCGGGGGTGACGGTTCCGGCACCGGCCGCGCCGCCGATGGGGGCGGGCCGCAGGTGGACATCATAAACGACGGCTCGACGTCCAACGCCAATCGCATCGGCGCTCTGGCCGACCTCCACCTCGCGGTCGAGGAGGCCGACGTTGACGGCGACGCGCTGGTTCTCGCCGGCGACAACCTCTTCGATTTCGAGCTCGCCGACTTCGCCGCGTTTTTCCGGGACGCGGGATGCGACTGCATCACCGCGCACGAGCTCTCCGACGTCGAGCAGCTTCGCCGCACCGGCGTGGCGGAGCTCGCCGAGGACGGCCGCGTTCTACACTTCGCCGAGAAGCCCGTAGAGCCGCGCTCTACCTGGGCGGTGCCGCCCTTCTACGCCTACACCCGCCGCACTCTCCGCGAGCGCCTGCCCGCCTTCCTCGCTCAGGGCGGTGAAGGGGATGCGCCGGGGAGCTTCCTTCCCTGGCTCATCGAGCGCGCGCCGGTGTATGCCTTTCGCTTCGAGGGCGCGCGCCACGACATCGGGAACCGTGAAAGCTACGAGCGGGTGTCTCGACTGTTTGCTGCGAGTGATTATTGACTAATTGGTGGTTTTGGGTGTAGCATGAGGCCATGCGTGAAGCCAAAGCCGGGCGTGCGCCGTCCACCGTCGCCGTCGTTAATGATGATCAGGTCTCCCTCACCCGGATGAGCGGTGTTCTCGAGGGGAACGGCTATTCCGTGCTGAGGTACGACAGCGCCGAAGGATTGCTCTCCGATGAGTCCTCGGCTGCACGGTCTGATCTCATCATCACCGATCTCCATATGCCGGACATCGACGGGTGGCGACTCGTGCGCCTGCTGCGCTCCGCAGAGTACGCGACGTTCAACGAGGTTCCGATACTCGTGGTATCGGCGACGTTCTCCGGCACCGACACCGAGGAGATCTCCGCGGACATCGGCGCCGACGGCTTCCTGAGCTCCCCGGCGGCATCCGATGAGCTCCTCGATCAGGTGAGTGCTCTCTTGCGTGGGAAAACACCGAAACGGAGCCCACGCGCGCTCATCGTCGACGACAGCCGGAGTCTGCTGCAGCTGCTCGAGACGGCGTTCGTCGACGGCGGCTACCTCACCGAGACCGCCGAGACCCTCGCCGCAGCGCGCGAGGCCCTTCTGCGTGACAGTTTCGATGTGGTCGTTATCGACTACTACCTGCCGGACGGCACCGGCGACCGGCTCCTCGAGGAGCTTCGGAGCTCCCGCCCCGACTCCGCGGGCATCATCATCACCAGCGACAGTGACCCCGGGCTTGCGGTATCGCTCATGCGGGCGGGCGCCGCCGGCTACCTGCGAAAGCCCTTCGAGCCGGACCATCTCCTCGAGCTCAGCGCCCGCGCCCGGCGCGAGCGGGCGCTTCTGCGAGTGGAAGAGCTCTTCGAGGAGCGTACGGCCGAGCTGCGCGAGAGTGAGCGGCAGAAGTCGCTTCTGTTGCGTGAGGTACACCACCGGATGAAGAACGACATGCAGCTCGTGCAGGGGACGCTGATGCTTCAGGCGGATCGCATCGACGACCCCACGGTCCGCGAGCATCTCGACAATGCCGTGTCACGGGTGGGTGTCATGGCCCGGGTCTATGATGCGCTCTACGGGCGACAGGACTACGAGTACGTGGAAGCTGCCGGCGTCATCGAGACGCTTGCCGAGGGCCTCCGCGGCGGAACCCTGTCGGAGGCCATCCGGCTCGAAACCGAGGCGGAAGACGTCCTCATCCGGGCCGGGCTTTCAACATCGGTCGGGCTCATCATGAACGAGCTCGTTACCAATGCAGCCAAGCATGCGTTCTCGGGCGCGACCGATCCCCGTATCCGCGTGACACTGACTCGAAACGGGGCCGACCGGGTACGCATGGACGTCATCGACAACGGATTGGGCATGCCGCCTGAGGCGGCCTCCCGCACCGCGACGGGGTTCGGCCTGGAGATGGTACATGCGCTCGTGGAACAGCACAACGGGA
>JAWLDL010000306.1:0-3602 GCA_041686675.1 Spirochaetia bacterium
GCAGATTCCCCTTCTGGCGTCGCTCAAGATCGAGGCTATCTCGAGCTTCAACCCGCAGAGCCCGGAGACCATACAGTGGGTCTGTTTCGTGCTCGCAACGACGCACCTATCCATTGCCCATCTGTGGAAGTTCATCGTGGGGCTCAGACGCGGTCGCCCGAAGATCAAGGCTGTAGCCGATCTGGGCTGGCTTCTGATGATGCCCGGCCTGTACTATCTGGTGCTCACCGTTGTGCTCGGCCAGCCGCTGCAGGATTTCTCGGTATACGTGATCCTCGCGGGGATCGCCATCGTGCTCATGTTTTCCGAACAGCGCGAGGGCGCCGGGTTCTTCAAGGGCGTCGGCTACGGGCTCGCGAATATCTTCCCGACGGCGCTCGACGGTATCAGCGCCTTTTCGGACCTGATCTCCTACATCCGACTCTTTGCAGTCGGCCTGGCGACGGTGGAGATCGCGAAGAGCTTCAATGGAATGGCTGCGGGCATGGCCTCAGACGGGGCCGTCGGTATCGTGGCCGCGGTCCTGATTCTCTTTCTCGGACATACGCTGAACCTCATCATGGGAGCTCTATCGGTGGTGGTTCACGGCGTCCGACTGAATATGCTGGAGTTCTCCCGGCATCTCGGAATGGAATGGTCGGGAGTTCCTTATCGTCCATTCCGCAAACAAGAACAGACAACGTAGAAAGGAGTTAACGGATGGATTACGGTCTTATTGGTGTCGGCGCTGCACTGGCGCTCGCGGCGAGTGGTTCCGCGCTTGGTACGGGTACGGCGGGTATGTCGGCGGTTGGAGCCTGGAAGAAGTGCTTCGTTCAGAATCGTCAGGCGCCGTTCCTGCTGGTCGCGTTCGTCGGCGCACCGCTGACTCAGACGATATACGGCTTCATTCTCATGAACGCACTCTGGGCCGCCGCACAGGCCGGTCAGGCGGGTGCTCTCATTCTGGGCGCCGGAGTCTTCGGCGGTATCGGCATGGGCTTCTCTGCCTGGTTTCAGGGAAAGGCCGGTGCGGTGGCATCTGATGCGCTTGCCGAGACGGGACAGGGATTCGGCCAGTTCATCATGGTTCTCGGCATCGTCGAGACGGTCGCCCTCTTCGTGATGGTCTTCCTGCTCGGTGTTGTTGCGGTTTGATGCAGACCTGCCGAACATGTAGGTAGGATGTTCCCGCGTGCGCACTTTGCTGCAGTGATTCTGCTCACCGTTCTCTCCGTTCCACTTCTCGCGCAGGAGACGGGAGGGGAGACGGACGGTGAGCCGGCGTGGGTCACCTATCGGCGGGGCGTGCACGCACTCGATTCTCGAAACTTCGGCGAGGCGCTGCGGAACTTCCGTGACGCACTTGCCGTGCGCCGCCCGTTTCCGGAGGCGGAGGCGGGCATCGGCCGCGTCTTCGAGGCAGAGGGAAACCCGGAGCTCGCCCGCAGGCAGTACGACCGCGCCCTCGAGCTTTCAGACCACTTCTACGTCTCCGAAGAGGAATACGCTGTCCGCTATCGTCTCGCCGACCTGCATCGCAACAGCGAAAGCTGGATGGAGTATCAGCGCGAGCTCGAGTACATCGCCGGGCAGAACCCGCAGTTTCGCACCGACCATGACCCTGAGTATCGCCGTCTCATACCCAATGTGCTCACGCGCCCCCCGCTCGAAGATCGCCCTCCGGAGCCACGCCTCGACATCCTGCTGCGGCTCTACCGGCTCGAGGAAAACTTCGCCTACCGCGCCCACCGCGACCTGGGCGAGACCTATCTTCGACGAAACCAGCGGTTCGCGCCGGCGGTAGAGCATCTGAGCTTTGCGACGGTTGCGGCACTCTCGACCCTCGTGGAAGAGCTGCGACGGGACACCTACGGGTATGAGTTTACCACCACACGGCAGCTCATCGCCGACGCGCTCGGAGTCGAGCGACTGCGTCGCTATATTGGACCCGAGCAGTCCGACCTTTTTCGCGTGCTCTTTCGCTTGAGCGGCGCCCTCTACGGGCTCGGCGGCGCCGGCACGCCGGGTCCGGTGCCTCGGCAGATCTGGGATCTGCTCCAAGCCTTCCCCGAGGACGGGGGGGAGTGGGCGGTGCGCGCCGCCCGTGCGATGGAGCGGCCGGAAAGCTCGATGAACGTTGATTATTAGGGCCGGAGTGCCCTATGCTTCGCAGGAAGCATGAAGAAACTCATCATCCGTGGTGCCCGGGAGCACAACCTCAAGAACATCGACCTCGAGCTCCCGCGCGAGGCCTTCATCGTGATCTCCGGACTGAGCGGCTCGGGGAAATCATCGCTGGCATTTGATACCATTTTTGCGGAGGGACAGCGCCGATACGTGGAGTCACTTTCGGCCTACGCACGGCAGTTTCTCGGCCGCCTCGACAAGCCCGATCTCGACTACATAGAAGGGCTCTCCCCCGCAATATCGATCGAGCAGAAGGCCACCAACCGCAACCCCCGCTCGACCGTCGGCACGGTTACCGAGATCTACGACTACTACCGGTTACTCTTTGCCCGCATCGGCACGCCGCACGACCCGGCGACCGGGGAGGTGCTCGCCAAGCAGACCACCGATGAGATCATCGATGCGGTGCTTACCTATCCGGAGGGCGCACGCTTGTCGGTGCTTGCGCCGGTGGTGCGCGGCAGGAAGGGGCGCCACGAGAAGGTCCTCGGCGACGCCCGGCGGGCGGGATTCGTACGTGTGCGGGTGGACGGAGAGCTTCGAAGCCTCGACGATGAGATAGAGCTCGAGAAGAACAAACGCCACACGATAGAGCTCGTGGTGGATCGACTGAAGGCGGGGCCGGGGCAGCGCACACGCGTCGCCGAGGCGGTAGAGACCGCCACCGAGGCCGCGGCGGGAATGGTCATAATTCACGTGAAGCACGACGAGAGCGAGTGGGAAGACTCCTTCTCCCAGCACTACGCCTTTACCGATTCGAACCTGACCTTTCCGGAGCTCGAGCCACGCCTGTTTTCCTTCAACAACCCCTACGGTGCCTGTGAGGCCTGCTCGGGTCTCGGCATCACCATGGAGTTCGATCGCGACCTCGTGATGCCCGACCCCTCGAAGTCCTTCAACGAAGGCGGGCTCGTGCCCTACAACCCGAACTCCGCCTGGCATCGCAGCCGCTTCGAAGCCCTCGCGCGGCATCTCGGGTTCGATCTCGACACACCGCTCGAGAAACTCCCCGCCGATGCCCTCGAGGCCATCTTTCGGGGCACCGAGGAGCCTATAGAGGTTTCCTACGTCAACAGGGAGAATACCGGGCGTTTCGAGTACCAGACCGCCTTCCCGGGTATCCTCGAGGATCTCAAGCGCCGCTACCGCGAGACAACCTCGGAGGGCATCAAGGAATGGCTCGAGGGCTTCATGGCGCAGCGGCCCTGCGAGAGCTGCGGGGGACGGAGGCTTCGCCCGGAGGCCCTCGCGGTCACGGTCGGCGGGCGCAATATTCACGAGCTCACCGGGATGTCGGTGGCCGACGAGCTTGCTTTTCTTTCCGCCCTCGAGCTCTCCGAGACCGAGCAGCAGATCACCGGCGAGGTGCTCAAAGAGATTATCTCACGGCTCTCGTTCATGGAGAACGTGGGCCTGGAGTACCTTACCCTCGA
>JAWLDL010000307.1:0-3597 GCA_041686675.1 Spirochaetia bacterium
GATGAAGGACGCTACATCACCGTATCCGGCGAGCAGCTTTCCTACGATCGCGACGGACGGCGCTGGAGCATCAGCGGAGAGATCGTGCCCGGCGAGTAGATGCGCGATCGGCGGTTAGAGGCGCGCCCGCCCTCGGCCACCCCCGGCCTCAGCCGCCGCTGTACTGCAGACGGTAGAGGTGAGCGTAGACCCCGTCCTCGCCGAGAAGCTCCTCATGCGTTCCCTGCTCGACGATTTCCCCGTGTGAGAGGACCAGAATCCGGTCCGCATTCTTGATGGTGGACAGGCGATGGGCGATGACGAGGGACGTGCGGTCCTGGAGAAGTGCCTGCATGCCGTGCTGTATGAGGCGCTCCGTCTCGGTATCCACGCTCGACGTTGCCTCATCGAGAATGATGATGGCCGGGTCGTGGGCGACAACCCGCGCGAAGGACACGAGCTGGCGCTGACCGACCGAAAGGTTGGCGCCCCGC
This sequence comes from Spirochaetia bacterium, assembly GCA_041686675.1. Taxonomy (GTDB): domain Bacteria; phylum Spirochaetota; class Spirochaetia; order DSM-27196; family PWMO01; genus JAAAOH01. The sequence continues at coordinate 474 of JAWLDL010000307.1, forward strand.
TCGTCGAGGCGCGTGTCGTAGCCGTCGGGAAGCCGCTGCACGAAGGCATCGGCCTGTACCGCCTCTGCAGCCCGCTCGAGGCGCCCGTCTCCGAAGGTTTCTCCCAGCGCAATGTTCTCCCGGATCGTGTCACGAAAGATGAAAACGTCCTGATCAATGGGCTGCACGAGGCTTCGGAGCTTGTCGACGGGCATGTCGCGGATGTCGACTCCGTCTATGAGAATCCGACCGCTGTCGATATCCCAGAGGCGAGAGAGCAGGTTGGCAATAGTGGTCTTACCCGCCCCCGTATAGCCGACAATGGCCACGCTGTTTCCCGGCGGAATCCGGAAACTGAGGTTTCGCAGCACCGGCTCCCCGGGGCGGTAGGAGAAGGTCACATCATCGAAGACGATCTCTCCCGCAACCGGCGCGGGCGGCGGGGCCGTGCCCTCGTCGGGGATGCGCTGCTCATCGGAGAGGAGCTCGAGGATGCGCTCTCCGCCGGCCAGCGCGCTCTGTAACACGACGAACTGCTCGGAGATGGACATGAGCTGGCGATAAAACCGCCGGATGAGCTCGATCCCCGCGATGAGCATTCCCAGGGTCACGACGCCCTCGAGCACCGAGGCCGCCCCGAGATAGATCACCACCGCCACCGAGGCCGAGGAGAGCAGGTCGATGATGGGGCGGAAGGTGGCGAAAACGTACATCTCCCCCAGACTCGCGCCGAGGAGTGACTCGTTGCGGTCCCGGAACTTCCTTCCCACCCGGCCTTCCTGGGTGAAGAGCTGAACGACGGTCATGCCCGAGATGTGTTCGGAGAGGAAGGCGTTGACGCGGGAAATCCACAGGCGCACGTTTCGAAAGGCGTTCCTCGCGTAGGTGCGAAAGAACCAGGTGACCACGAGCACGGGAGGCAGGGTGGCGATGACGATGAGACCGAGGCGGCGGCTGAGCAGGAATACGGTAATCACCACGCCGACCATGATGGCGACATTCTTGAGCAGATTCGCGAGGACGTTCGTGAAGAGCTCGTTTATCGTCTCCACATCGTTGGTGATGCGCGTGACGAGACGACCGACGGGGTTGCGATGGAGGAAGGACAGCCGCTGTCGGATGACGTGATCGTAGAGCTGCGTGCGAAGGTCCTTCATCACCCGCTGCCCGGTTGCCGCCATGAGGTAGACCTGTGCAAAGGTGAACACGAATACGGTGACCAGCAGACCGAGAAAGAGCAGGCTCTTCAGCGATACCGCCTGGAGGTCCGCGGAGCGGATGCTCCGAAGCTCCTCCTCGCTCAGCATGGAGAGGTCCTCAGTCGGCGCGGCGGCATAGAGCGCATCTTCGCCGCCGACGGTGAAGATATCCGGATGGGCGGCAACAACGGCGCGGTCCCGGGCGTCTTCGAGGCGGAAGACGTAGTGAGAGCGCTCGGAGAGCACGTCGCGCTCCTGCAGCCCGCGTTTATCCACGCCGGCAAGAGCGGTGAGGGAGCTCTCGAGAACGTAGGCCGTCTCACCGATGACAATTGGATCAATACCGGCGTGTTCCGAGGCAGCGCTCTGCACATCCCCGGCATCACCGCGAAGGTAGTCTGCAAGGAGATCCTGGTCGACGGCCCGCTGAATAACCACCGGCATCGCGAGCTCTGCCGCCGTAGCCACCGCCAGCGCCACAACCGCGGTGATGAGCACACGCAGATGAGGCCGCACGAATGCGAAGAGCCGGCGAACCACCTCGGGGTCGTATCCGGTGATTACCTTTTCCTCATCCACGAGGGCCTCCCGGATGCGTTTCCTCGCGCGATTCGGCCTGCTGCAGCTCGTAGATGTCGCGGTACATTCCCGCGGCCGAAATCAGCTCATCGTGAGTGCCGCGCTGACTGATGCGGCCCTCGTCGAGCACGTATATGTAGTCGCTGCGCGACAGCGCCGATACCCGATGCGCGATGATGATGTTGGTCATTCCCTCCCGTTCCGCCATAAGCCGGGAGAGGATCTTCTCCTCGCTCTCGGTGTCCACCGCAGAGAGCGCGTCATCGAGCACGAGGATGGGCCGCTCTGCCGCAAGCGCCCTGGAGATGGCAACGCGCTGCTTCTGCCCCCCGGAAAGGGTGACCCCGCGCTCGCCGACCAGCGTCTCCCATCCGTCGGGAAAATCCGCGAGGTCGCGGCTTATCGTCGAGATATCCGCCACGCGCGATACCAGCTCATCTCCGGTGGACTCTGCGGCGAACCGGATGTTTTCCGAAATCGTCGCCGAGAAGAGGAAGGTGTCCTGGGGGACCACCGCGAAGGTGCTTCTGAGCGCCTGCAGGTCATAGTCCCGTACATCGTGGGAGCCTACAAACACGGTGCCCGGCGGCGGGTCGAGTATCCGCGGAAACAGGGACACGAGCGTGGACTTCCCCGAGCCGGTGCGCCCGAGGATTCCGACGGTGCGGCCGGCAGGAACCTCGAAAGCGATATCGGAGAGCACCTCTTCGCCGTCCGCGGTGTAGCGGTAACTCAGCCCCCGGACGCTGAGGCTGTGGGTATCCACCGTGGTCACCGCTCGTTCGGGGCTGCGGATTTCCGGCTCGCGGTCGATTACGGCGTTGAGGCGTTTGAGCGACGCTCCGCCACGCGCGATGAGGTTGACGAGAAATCCGGCGCCCATCATCGGCCAGACGAGCATTTCGAGATAGGTGAGGATGGCCACGAACTCGCCCGGCGTGACGGAACCGAGCACGACAGCCGCCCCGCCGAAACGCAGCAGCAGGAGCGAGGTCAGTCCCGAGAGAAACGTGACCGCCGGGAAGAACATTCCCTGCACGCGCACGTAGGCGAGGTTCCGCCGCTGGTACTCGTCGTTGGAATCCGCGAAGCGGCGATTGAAGTAGCCTTCCTTTCCGAAGGTCTTGATGACCCGGACGCCGGTGACCGATTCCTGCACGTCGGAGCTGAGCTCGGCAAAGCTCTCCTGCACCCGTCTGAACAGCCGCGACATCAGGCGTCCGGCAAACAGTATGGCGACGGTAACAAAGGGCAGCGGAAGCACGACGATGAGCGTCAGGCGGGGGTGGCGCGAGAAGAGGATGATGAGGATGGCGAGGGTCATGAAGATCCCGTCGACAAAGGCCGCGGGAATGGGCCTCGTGGCC
>JAWLDL010000308.1:0-3597 GCA_041686675.1 Spirochaetia bacterium
ACTTGAACCTTCGACCCACGGATTATGAGTCCGCTGCTCTAACCAACTGAGCTATGGGCCCGGGGAATATCTGCGCTGTGCGCCATATCATACGACTTGAGCTTTCGGGCGGTCAAGTGACGGTTGCCGCTGCCCGGCGGGGTGGGTACTTTCTGCTCACTCATGGCTTCACCGACCGCCCAATCCGGCATGCTCAACTGTGGCCTTCCCTTCGCCAGGATCGGGGACGGAGGAATCCCTCTGGTGGTGTTCGACGGCTTTCGTGTCGAGCACCGTGCTGCCGACGGCCTCGTGCTTCAGGGGATGATCAACTCCTACGAACGCTACACGGAGGCAGGCAGGACGGTGTACCTCCTCGAGCGGCCGATCGAGATGCCGTTCGACTACAGCTTTGACGACATTCGCGACGACTACATTGATGGTCTCACGGAGATCGCCGAGCTCACCGGTGCTGAAGGGCTGGATCTCCTCGGGATCGGTGCCGGCGGGATGTTCGCGCTGGCGGTTGCCGCCGAATCGCAGTTGCTTCTGCGCCGGCTGGCGGTGGTCGCCGCGGGGCCGCGCATGAGCGACAGAGGTCGTGAAGCCGCCGCGAGGTGGCAGTCCGACGCCGAGGAGCTGAAATGGCGCCGTGTGCATCGGGAGATCGTCGCACTGAGCTATACCGGGTTCACGTCGCTCTTCTATGGATCCATCGCGTGGCTGTTTCCCGAACTGCAGGGGACAACCGACTACCCATGGGACTTCACGATCACGGTGCGGGAGGTTGCGCAGGCTGACCTGACTGACCGCCTGCCGAACGTGCAGGTGCCCGCGCTGTTCCTCGCAGGATCCGCCGACCGCCTGTTCTCGCCGGAGGCAGTCGAGCACGCCGCGACACTGCTGCCCCGCGGCGAGGCGCACATTCTGCCGGAGGCGGGCCACGCGATCATCAAATCCCGGCGCAGGACGGTTGATGACGCGGTTCTGACGTTCTTCTCGGGCTCATCGCACACGCCAGGGTGACGGCGTTATCCGGCACGCCATGAGAGACGGCGAACGCCTCTGCAGCGGCTCGATGTAAAACGAGACTAATATAGCGCGTAGCCATTGACAAAGTTTACTTCTCCGCTTAAAGTTAGACCACACTAACAAGAAACCTATCCCCGGCGCTCACGCGGCGGCTGGGCGAGGAGGAACGTATGGCGCAGGTACGACTGCGAGATCTGTCGGTCGGGACTATGGCCCGTGTGACCGGCATTCGAGATACCCACCGATCGTATCGATCGAAGCTGTTGTCGATGGGGCTGACACGAGGCACACCGCTTGTTGTCGAGCGCATCGCGCCGCTCGGTGATCCGGTTCACGTGACCGTCCGCGGTTTCGGGCTGTCGCTGAGAGGGGAGGAAGCCGATGCCCTCGTGCTCGAGCATCTTGAGGGTGAGCATGAGGACTACGGGTTCAGCCCCAGACACGGCCGCCGGGGTCCCCGTCACCTCCGGCGTCACCTTCGGCGCCACGGCAGGCGAGGAGGGGAGGCGAGATGAGTGCAACCGTAGCCATTGTCGGCAATCCCAACAGCGGGAAAACAACCATATTCAACGGGCTCACCGGCGGCCGACAGCGAATCGGAAACTGGCCGGGGGTCACCGTCGAGCGCAAGGAAGGAAGCTTCACCCCGAAAGGCCTCGGTGAGCTGCTGGTGAAACCGTTCGCCGGCGGCGCGAGCCACACCACCGGCGCGACCAGCACCGCGACACTCGAGGAGTCGAGCACGGTCGGGGAGTCGAGCACAATTCGCGTGGTCGATCTTCCGGGCATCTACTCGCTGTCGGCAAGCTCCGAGGACGAGGCCATCGCACGGGACTACCTGCTCTCCGGCGAGCCTGATCTCGTCATCGATGTCGTGGATGCCTCGAACATCCAGCGAAACCTCTTCCTCACCCTCCAGCTCATCGAGATGCGCATCCCCGTTCTCGTCGTGCTCAACATGATGGACGTTGCCGAGGAAAGCGGCATGACCATCGATGTGGAGCATCTCTCCGAGCACCTGCAATGCCCCGTCGTTGCGGCGGTGGGCACGCGGGCGGGCGACATCTCCCGGGTGAAGGCGGCGGTGGCCGGATTCGCCGGTAGTGCGGCCGCCTCTCAGGTGGAGATCTGCTATCCCGATGCGATCGAGGCCGGCATCGCGGAGCTCGGCCCGCGGGTGGAGACCCTTTCGGCGCTCATCGGCGCAACCCCCCGGTGGACGGCGCTTTCGGTGCTCGACAGTGACCCGTGGATCCGACGCCGTTTTCTCGAGACCTCGGGGATGGAGGAGAGCGAGCTCGACGCACTTGTAGGCGACGTTCAGGAGCGCCTCGGCGATGATATCGACGTCGCCCTCGCCGACGCGAAGTACGGGTTCATCCACGGGCTCTCGCGTCACGTCACGCGAGAACAGCTCACGCGTGAATCGCTCACCGAGCGCGTCGACCGGGTGGTCCTCAACAGGATCCTCGCGCTTCCGATCTTTTTCGGCGTCATGTACCTCGTATTCTGGTTCACGATGTATGTGGGCGGCGCGTTTATTGATTTCTTCGACATCCTCTTCGGGACGATCTTTGTGGACGGGTTCGGCGCCGGACTCGCGGCTCTCGGCTCTCCGCCGTGGCTCGTCGCGCTTCTCGCGGGCGGCGTCGGCTCGGGCCTGCAGACCGTGGCGACCTTCGTCCCCATCCTCTTCGCGATGTTTGCGACCCTCGCGGTTCTCGAGGACTCCGGCTACATGGCACGCGCGGCCTACGTCATGGACAGGATGATGCGCTGGATCGGTCTGCCGGGCAAGTCGTTCGTCCCGATGATGGTCGGCTTCGGCTGTACCGTCCCGGCGATCATGGCGACCCGTACCCTGCAGACCCGGCGGGACCGCTTCATGACGGCCTTCATGTCGCCGTTCATGTCCTGCGGTGCACGGCTTCCCGTGTACGCGCTCTTCGCGGCGGCCTTTTTCGCCGGTCGGGCAGGCACGGTCGTGTTCTCCCTCTACGTGATCGGGATCGTGGTCGCAATCGGCACGGGTTTCCTGCTCAAGCACACGCTCTTCCGCGGTGAGGTATCGCACTTCGTCATGGAGCTCCCACCCTACCATGCGCCCCGCCTTCGCTTCGTGCTCTCGCAGGCCTGGCACCGCCTGAGCGCCTTCGTCAAGCGAGCCGGTGTGACGATCACCCTCATCGTGACGGTGCTTGCATTCATGAACAGTATGGGAACCGACGGCACGATCGGTAACGAAGATGCACAGAGCTCGGTGCTCTCCTCGGTCGGCCGCGCGATAACGCCGGTGTTCGCACCCATGGGCGTCGAAGAGGACAACTGGGCCGCCACCGTCGGGCTTTTCAGCGGGCTCTTTGCCAAGGAAGCGGTCGTGGGAACGCTCAACTCGCTCTACGGACAGACAGCTGCCGAGCCCGGCGCGGGCGGGGTCGATTTCCTCGGGGGCGTCACCGAGGCCGTCCGCTCCATCCCCGAAGCCTTTGCCGGTGCCGGGGCAGGTCTTGCCGACCCGCTGGGCACCGGCATGGTTTCCGACGACCCGGATGCCATCGGCGAGGAGCTCGGCACCGACGCGACGCT
>JAWLDL010000309.1:0-3596 GCA_041686675.1 Spirochaetia bacterium
TCACGCGCGCCGGCATCGGTACCGCATCGGTGAAATACGAGGTTGCCACCGAGTCCATGCCGGAACGCAGACTCGAGGTGCCATCGGTAGAGGAGGAACTGCGGCGACTGGATCTCTTTTCGGTACTGGATGACGAGCAGGTGAAGCGGGTGGCGGAAGGTGCCGTCTCTCGGACCTTCTACCCTGACGATCTGATTGTGGAGGAGGGGACGAAGGGTTCCTCCCTCTTCATCATCACATCGGGCGCCGTGCAGGTGACCAGGCAATCACCGAAGAAGGCCGAGGTGGAGGTGACCAGGCTCGGCGCCGGCGACGTCATCGGTGAGATGTCCCTCCTCACGGGAGAGCCCCGCACCGCAACGGTGACCGCGCTCGTGCCGGTTACCGCGATAGAGGTCACCAAAGAGAGCCTCGCGCCGATTCTCCAGGAAGTACCGGAGCTCAGTGACAAGTTCGCCGAGGTGATGCTCGACCGTCGCCTCGAAACCGAGGAGTTTCTCAAGACGATGCGCCGCAGTGATCAGGCGGCAAGCGACTTCGTGAGCGACTATTTGGAGCGACTCGTGCGCCGGACCCGGCGGTTTTTCAGGCTGTAACGAGCGGTGGATACGGGACGAGGTTGTAGCGCGGACGGTGGGTCGGGCCGCCGGCGGTGCAGCAGTACATGCCGCTCCGCCGGTTCGGACCCGGGTTCAGGTACTATTCGCCGTCAATCTGCTGGTCGAGGTAATCGAGTGCCTGCTCAGCCTTGAACTCCGCAAATGCGGCGTCCTCGTTGCGCTGGAAGGCTTCGGCGGCTGCTTCGCGGTAGTTCCCCTTCGGGAAGGAGACGAGCGCGTAGATCGTGCCGTCGGGGCCCTGATCGACCTCTTCGGGTCGAGTCCCTTCGAGCGTGGTCTCGGTCACCTGTCGAGAGATGTTCTCCACGAAACTTATGACCTGGTTGTTGTCATCGACGCCGCTCTCCTGAGCGTAATCGACGATTGCCGCCTCGATCTGGGCGTTCATCTGAAATGCGATGTCCTCACGGGCGCGGCTGATGGCCATGCGACGCGAGGTGTCGAGGGACGCCATCTTGGCCGATCCGACGCCGTAGATTGCATCCTCGGCCGCCGGGGGATTCAGGTACCAGCTCGGAGCACCCGACTGCTCTGCCGGGGCCGGCGGCCCCGATTCTTCCGCACCGCCGGCGCAGGACACGATCAGCGCGAGCGCGGCGAGCGCAATAACGAGATAACCAAGTCGCTTCACTTCATACCTCCATACCACATCGTGTAGTACTTGTCTTTCTGATGCTGAAGCATATAGCACTTGTGTCGCGATCACAAGACAGTTTTACGGAAGGCTGCGGCCGGCTGCAAGCAGGGCGGTGAAACGGTCCGCAGGCACCGGTCTCGCGAAGTGAAACCCCTGCATCCAGTGTACGCCCATCTCCACGAGAATCTCTTTCTGTGCAGCGGAGGTTACCCCTTCGATGACGATCTGCTTTCCGCGCGATCGGATCCCCGCGAGGATGCTCGCGAGATAGTCGCGGTCGTCGGGGCTCGTCGTGAGGTCATCGACGAAGATCTTGTCGATCTTCAGCACGGGAACCGGAAGGCGTTTGAGATAGCTCAAGCTCGACTGGCCCGTCCCGAAATCGTCTATCCACACATCCACGCCGAGCTCATTCAGCCGTCGGATTCTCGCAATTGATTTCTGCGGGTCCCGCATGCAACTGCTCTCGGTGAGCTCGAGCTTCAGTCTGCCCGCCGGCACGTTACCGGCCGCGGCAACTGCGGCGGAGATAACATCGCTGAGGTCCTCGTCTTCGAGCTCCCCGGCGCTGATGTTCATGGACACGAAGATGCCGTAATCCTGAAACCACTCGGAGATCCGCTCGCAGACACTGTAGAGTGCCCACTTGTCGATGGCTCGCACGATGCCGGTCTCCTCTGCGAGGCGCATGAACTGCGGGGGAGTGACGAGCCCGCGGGTGGGATGATTCCACCTTATGAGTGACTCCGCCCCGTGGATGACCCCGTCGGCGTCGACGATGGGCTGATAGTAGAGCTCGAGCTGTCGGGACTCGAAGGCGCGAAGCAGCTCGGTATGAAGTGTCATACGTGCGATGGCGCGCTCGTGGAGGTCGGTATCGTAGAGCTGAAAGCCCCGGTCCGCAGCCTCCGCCTCGATAACGGCGGAGTTTGCGTGCTGCAGGAGTGCGTCCGCGTCGGTGGCGTCGTCGGGAAAGACCGACACGCCGATGATGGCGGAAATCCGCAGGTCCATGCCCCGGTAGCGATAGGGTACACCGATCGCGTCGGCGAGCTTCTGCGCAACCACCGCCGGGTCTGTGTTCCGGCTGACCGTCGGCAGAAAGACGACGAGATTGGTGCCTTCGAAGCGGAACACATAATCGCTCTTGCGCAGCTGCTGGGTGATGCGGATTCCGGTGTTCTCGAGGAGCAGGTCGCCGATGCGGGTGCCGTGGGTCTGGTTGATGCGTTTGAAGTTCTTGAGAGCAATGAACAGCAGGGCGAGCGCATTGTCCTCTCCCGAGCGCCGCGCGTTCTCGATCTCTTTCTCCACGATCATGTCGAGAGAGCGACGGGTGAGGAGTCCGGTCATCGGATCGCGGTATTCCGCATCCGCGTGACGGCGATGATGCTCCTCGGAACGGGCGATGTCCCTGGCAAACACCAGGGCGTGGGAGACCTCACCGTCGCCGTTGCGAAAGGGAATCATGTGGACGTCGAAGAGCTCTTCGTCGTTGCCGTCGCGGGAGGTCTGAGCGTAGCGCAGCTCTTCCCCGGAGATGCACCGATCGATATTCGAGCGGAACTCCGTTCCGAAGCCCCCTGGCCCCAGGACCTCGCCCACGTGCCGGCCGATGAGCTCCCGCCGGTCGGTTCCCACGAGGGCTCCGACGCGGTCGTTCGCGAGCTCGAGAGTATGATCAGCACGCACCAGAAGAATGTGATCGCGGGAGAGGTTAATGATGCGCTCGAGTGTGTCGGCCATGCTCCGTGATCAAGGTGTAGCATGACTCGGCAGGTGGTTCAAGTCGCTCTTCCCCCGACTATCGCAGCTCGAAATCGGCATCCTTCACGTCGGAGCTGACCTCGAACGCCAGATTCCCGAAACGCGGTGGCCCGACGATGGGCCCCGAGGCCCTGTATACGCCCCAGGGCTCCTTCGGGCCGAACATGCCCATATCGAGTTCCTGGTTACCGTTCGTGTCGAGGAAGGCGCGGACGGCGTAGGTGCCCCGCGGTACCCCGTCAATGCGAAAATCCACGCTGCCCGCCGACTCGACCCGATACGAGCGCCCCTCGACGAATCCCTCCTGGAAATCCGGGGTCGCCTCCCACCCCCGCTCGTCGAAGATGGCGACAAAGAGCTCACCGTCTTCCTCGATGCCGCTGATTGTGCCGGCTACAACGTGGTCCGCGCCCGCGGATGCGGATAACGTGACCACGAGCATGAGTCCAAGCAGAGCTGCGTGACGTTTCATCGAATACCTTCCTCGGCGCCTTCAGGTCGCGGCCATAATATCGCGCCGGCCCGGGTTCTTCAACGTGACACGGTGGTCACGGAGCCACATCGCCATGTTA
>JAWLDL010000310.1:0-3589 GCA_041686675.1 Spirochaetia bacterium
ACGAGGGATCGAAGCGGAAATCCCGGACCCGACCACTCGTGAGTGGTCGGGGAGGAATTGCAGCGGAGAGCCCGACCCCGCCCACTACGCGACACACCTCACCGGCGACCCCGGAGGCCCGCAGCGTTCCCCGGCGGTCGCCAGAGAACGCACCCGCCGCCAGCGTATCCCGCCGCTCTACCACAAACTGCGCCGCGCCCCCGACGCACTCCCTGCAAACGAGGGCGGCCCCGCGCCCGGGGCGCGCCCGTCGCGCGACCTCGAGCTTGCTCGGGGAGCGCCAGACGGGCGTGACCCGAGGCAGGGGGCCGCAGCCGGGTAGAGAGAAGTGCGTCGGGGGCGGGGAAGGACGCCGGCGGGGACGTGCCCCTCAGGCGGAGAGTCGGGCCTCGACCACTGCGTTGAAGCGGTCGAGGAGGTGCATTTTGATCATGGACTCGGGCACCCAGGTGCTGTCGGTGTACTTCGCGATCACGGTAATGAGCTCGTGTTGGACGACCTGGAGCATGCCGCTGCCCACCGGCGGTTCGTGGGGGAGGCGGAGCTCGTGGCAGAAGCGGCGCTTGATGGCCTGGTCGAGGTGGCGGCTTCCGTTGTTGTAATGATTATAGGCTTTGAGCTCGGGGCCGGCTCGAGACGGTATGTAATACTTCTCGATGAGCATGTTCTGCAGAAATGCCCGGGAGAAGCCGCGGGCTGCCGCGAGGCGCTGGGCGTCGGCGGCTGTGACGGTGTCTTCGTCGAGGGGATCGAGCCCGGCGATGCCGTCTTTGACGCTCTTGACGGCCTGGCGATAGCGGAAGCGATGTACGCCTTCGCGCCGCATGTGGACGTTCTCCAGGCCATACTGATAGTAGACGTACAGGCCGTCGACTACAAACTGCCAGGGCTTGTCGAAAATGCGGCTGAACTGCGGCGAGATCGTCGGTGCCCCGGGGCGGGGGACGTAGGGCCGGGCGGTGCGGGAACGGGCACTCCGGTGGGCGGTGCTCTCTCCCGCCCCGTATGGCGGGGAGCCTGGCGAGCCGTCGGGCGTCTGTGCCCCCGGTGAGTCGGCCCGTCGTGAGAAATGACTCCTGCGAGCGGCCTCCCGTTCCTCGAACGTCGTCCCCGGCTCGTTGTCTGCGCTCCGCCGTCCGGCGCGCGCCTCGGCCACCGGTGAGGAGAGCACGGCGCGCACGGTCTCGTAGGCGAGGTTGATGTTGGTCATCTTCTCGGTAGACCACGCTTGCCGGTCGACGTTATAGTCGGGGTGGTAGCGTTTGACGAGGCGGCGATATGCGAGTACGAGGTCGCGAGCGGTCGCATTGTGGGGGAGGCTGAGGATGTCATATGCCGTGTGGACGGTCATGGCCGAAATCAGTATACCCCTCGCCGGCGGCGTGTCGCAAGCATAGTGGAACTATTTGACGGATCGTATGCTTTTGCATACAATCATACCAAACGGACGAGACTGCGAGGTGAAGCATGGCAGAGATGAAAGAGTTGTTCTCAGCGTACCGAAACAGCGAGTTGCCGACCGACGGCGGCTACATAATCAGCACGTTCTTCGATGAGAGCTCGACCTACACGAAGTACGAGGTTACCTCCTACAACAACGTGAAAGACATCTTCCCGGGGGAGGATGGGCTGACCTTCCAGGCCGACGGGCAGAAGGTATTCGTGCTTGTCGAGCCGGCAAACTACTCGAAGAAGCACGTTGAGCCGACCTACCGCAGCCAGATGGAACAGATTCCCTACCGCTTCAAGGAGCTCACCATCCACACGACCCGGCGGCAGGACAAGATCATGGTCGGCCGCGAGCCGGTTATGACCTACGGGTCCTTCACCATTCTCAAGAGCCAGGGTGCGAACTTCTCCTACGTGTTCTACGACGCAGAGGATCTCATCGAGTCCATCCGAAAGTTCTTTGCGAAATCACTGTGGCAGGATGCCCGGGTGCCGAAACGTGATGCGGAGGACGCCTCCAGGATCATTCAGGCAACCTTCGAGCAGATCGTGATACAGCCACCGGAGTCAACGTAACCGCCGGGCCCGCGAAGGGCCCGATTCCCCCGGCCGCCGACGCCCCCTGCGGAGGCCGAAGCCGCCGCCCCGTTGCCGCCCCCCGTGCGGCGGTCCGGGCTCACGGCGTATAATTTAGAAAAACACTCTTGTATCCTCTCTTTCACTGCGGTATGTTCGTTGGAAACCAGCGCGGACGCGACGCCAGTGGCGCATCCGCACGACAGAGCAAGGAGTGTTTATGGTGAGAGAGCGGAGAGGAAGAGGCAGACGGATCACGGTTGTGACCGCGGGAGTGATCGCTCTGGCGGCGGTCGTTGTCCTTGCGGGATGTGAGGAGGCCGGGGCCGGTGGCGGGTCCGGGGGTGGCTCGGGCGGTGGCAGCCCCTCGGTGGCGGTGTCGGAGGCCCTTCTGACGACCGGCACCGACGATGGAACGACGGTGGTGGCACTCAGTCTCTTCTCCCAACTCGGCGACGACTATGACGTCCCGGACGGTACGGACCTGATACAGATATACTTCTTCGTGGATACCGAGGGAGAGGAAATCAATGGAGACGTCGACCTGGCGGCGAGCACAGCGGAAGGCAACGCATCCGCCACGGTTGGGGAGAACCTAAACCAGTCCGATAATCGGTGGTTTGTAGCAACATCCGGCACTGTGGATACCGAGATCCCGGATTTCTCGAAAACCACCTCGGGTACAACCGAGAACGTATCTGTAGAAGGTACCATCTCGATACAGCAGTTTCTGCCGGAGTGGCAACCGACGACGGCGGAATTCTCCGTAAGCTATGATGGTCCGGCGACGGTGGTTTCCGAGGACGACATGGAAGACTATCAATAGGAACGCCCTGCATGGCGCCTGGTGGCCGGCTGTGCGCTGTGCCGCATGGAGTCGCGCGACCACGCAAGAGCAAACTGCAGGAAGGAAACCACCTGAAAAAACGAGCCCGGGAATACTCCCGGGCTCGTCGTCTATCTGATCGTGATGCGGCCGCTTTCGGCCGGGGCGGTCCCGGTGGCGCCTCGCCGGGGCGTCGCGCGCGAGGCTCAGCCGTCGGCCGAGCCCGGCTTGTCCGCGAGGTACTTGTAGAGGTCCCACTGAGAGGTGACCCCCTTCTCCGCCTTCTCGAGGAGCTCCTGGGCAACCTCGGGGTTGCTCTGCCTGAGCGACCGGTAGCGGATCTCCTTGTACATATAGTCCGAGAGATCGGTCGACGGCTCTTTGGAGTCGAGCTGCAGGGGGTTCTTGCCCTCCGCCTCGAGGGTCGGATCGTAGCGGTAGAGCGGCCACAGACCGCTGGTAACCGCCGCTTTCTGCTGATCCATGCCCTTCGACATGTCGATACCGTGAGCAATGCAGTTTGAGTAGGCGATGACGATGGAGGGGCCGTCGTAGGCCTCCGCCTCGAGCATTGCCTTGATGGTCTGCATGCGGTTGTAGCCCATGGAGACCCGGGCGACGTAGACGTAGCCGTAGGTCATCGCCATGAGGCCGAGGTCCTTCTTCTTGAGGGTCTTACCGGCGTAGGCGAACTTGGCGATGGCGCCGATCGGCGTCGCCTTGGACATCTGACCGCCG
>JAWLDL010000311.1:0-3567 GCA_041686675.1 Spirochaetia bacterium
ACCACTCATCGTCCGTACCCGCCGCCCCACCCGCACGCTCCCGAGCGTTCACACCGGCGCCCGCCGGCCGTCGTGGCTGACACACCGGCCACGCGCTACGACATGGAGCGCTTTCTCACCGCCCTCGAGGTGGTGGACGAGGTGGTGGGCATCGTTCTCGACGCGGTCAGCGAGGCAGGGTTGTGGGACGATACGGTCGTTGTCCTCACCACCGACCACGGGCCGGCATTTCCCGAGATGAAGGGCACGTTGCAGGACGGCGGTGTCGGGGTGAGCCTCATGCTCCACATCCCCGGTGTCGCCGATGACGGCCGGGTTGAGCAGGCGCTTGTCTCTCAGCTCGATCTCTACCCGACAATGTGCGACCTCGCGGGAATCGCAACGCCGCAGCCCACCGAAGGGCGATCGCTTCTGCCGTTGTTGCGGGGGGAAGCGGCATCGGTCAGGGGTGAGGTGTTTGCCGAGACGAACTATCACGCCAATTACGAGCCGGGCCGGGCGGTACGCACCGAGCGGTACAAGCTCATCCGCCGCTACGCGGACCCGGGCGGGCCGTTGCCGGCAAACGTTGACGACTCGCCGCCGAAGGCTGTCATGGAGGAGGCCGGCTACTTCAACGTCACACGGCCTTCGGAGCAGCTCGTCGATCTGCTCATCGACCCGACCGAGCGCATGAACTTCGCTGCGGAGCCGGCCTACCATCACATCTATGAGGACCTTTCCGCGCGGCTCGATGCCTGGATGGACCGTACCGACGATCCGCTCCGCGTGGGAGCCGTCCCCAGGCCGGCCGGTTCGCGCGTAAACCGCCAGGACGCGCGAAGCGCCGAGGAGCCGACATGGGAGTAGAGGACGCAGGAGATATGAACGCTATACAGGGCGAGCAGATACGGGTTGGGGTAATCGGTGCCGGCGAGCGCGGCGTGTATGTACTCGGCGCGCGGGCAGTGGAGCTTCGCGAGGAGACCGGAATCATCATCCGCGTGCTCTGCGACACCAACGCCGACCGAGCCGCCGAGGGTGCAGCCTTCCTGCAGGACCTCTACCGGCAAAGCGGCATCGATGTTTCCATCGATGTGGAAACCGACTTCCGCCGGGTCGTGAGCCGTGACGATGTGGACACCGTCTTCGTGACCACCTATACCTCGGAGCACAGAGCGCCGACTGAGGCTGCGCTTGCTGCCGGAAAGCAGGTCTACCTCGACAAGCCCATGGCGACCACGCTCGAGGATGCCGAGGCCATGATGGCGGCAGAGCGCAAGACGGGTCGACCGCTCATCATGGGCTTCACCCGACGATATGAGCACTCCTGGCGCACGGCGCTCGAGCTCGTGCGTGCCGGCGAGATCGGTGAGTTGCAGACCATCCTGCTTCGCTCGGTCATTCCCTATGCCCGTTACCTGCAGCGCTGGCACCGGCTTCAGGAGCGATCGGGTGGCGCCCTCAACGACAAAGTTTCCCACTACTTCGATGCTCTCAACTGGATAGCGGGGAGCCGCGCCACTTCTCTTATGGCGATGGGTGGCCGCTCGAGCGTCTTCGCACCGGATCCCACCGCACCGAGACGGTGTCGGGAGTGTGACCGTGACTGTCCCTTCCGCGCGCTTCCGGGCCCGAATCGACGGGAGCTCGGAATCGTCTATCGCCTCGACCCGGACTACCGCAAGCAGGAGCACGGCATCTTCAGCCGTCGCAGCTGGAGCGGCGCAGAGGCGGAGGATGCGCAAATCGACAACTGCGTCTACAGTCCCGACAGCGACATAGTCGATCACGCGGTGGTGAACATCGGCTACGAGAACGGCATCAAGGCGGCGCTGTTCTGGAACATCTTCGGTCCGAGCGCCGAGGACGAGGAAACCCTCGAGCTCGTCGGCTCATCGGGGCGGCTGCGGCTCACCCGGGATACCGGGGAAATCGACCTGGTATCCGACTACGGTGCGAGCCATCGGACGATCGACGCCCGGGGGCCGCATTTCGAGAGCTCCCACTTCGGTGCAGACGTGGAGCTGCTCCATACCGTTCGCCGCCACTTCGCCGGGGAGAAGCCGATTGCCGGCACGGCCGACGGCTATGAGTCACTGCGCATGGTGGAGGCAACCCAGCGCGCGGTGGACGCCGGGGGCATGCTCGTCAGACTCACGGACTGAGCGTACGGAGCCGGGATCACACCGGGCCGAAATCACCAGGGCCGAGATCACAAGGAGATCGCATGGGGAACAACGAGAGCGCCTTCTTCGGCGACCTGCACAATCACTGCAATATGTCATACGCGCACGGCGACCTCGAAGACGCCATC
Organism: Spirochaetia bacterium; assembly: GCA_041686675.1. Classification (GTDB taxonomy): domain Bacteria; phylum Spirochaetota; class Spirochaetia; order DSM-27196; family PWMO01; genus JAAAOH01. The sequence continues at coordinate 2,297 of JAWLDL010000311.1, forward strand.
AGAAACGCGCAGCAGCGTCTCGACTTCGTCTCGGTCACCGGTCACGCGCACTGGCCCGACATGCCGGAGGCAACCGAACGCACGGGCCACATCGTGGAGTTCCACGAGGAGGGCTTCGAGAAGCTCAAGCGAAACTGGGCGGGCGCCCTCGAGAAGCTTGCAGCCGCCGAGCGTCCCGGTGAGTTCGTGACCTTTCCCGGGTTCGAGGTGCACTCGAGCGCGGACGGCGACCGGGCGGTCATATATCGCGATCCCGACGGTGAGATCCTCTACCCCGACAGTGTACCCGAACTCGACCGGCGTCTTGCCGAGCTCAAAGCGGGGGGACGCCCCGCCTTCGGCCTTCCTCATCACATCGGCTATCACCAGGGGGCCCGCGGGATCAACTGGGACACCTTCGAGGAGGACGCGTCACCGGTGGTCGAGATCTTCTCGATGCACGGTGGTGCGGAAACCACCGAGGGCCCGTTGCCCTTCCTCCACTCCATGGGGCCCGCGGACTGGCGCAGTACCATGCAGTACGGCCTTGCCCAGGGGCGCGTATTCGGCGTCATCGCCAACACCGACCATCACAGCGCCCATCCCGGAAGCTACGGCCACGGTATGGCAGGGGTGTGGGCGCGCGAGCTCACCCGCGAGGGCATCTGGGCCGCGCTCATGAACCGCCGAACCTTTGCCCTCACCGGTGACAGGATGCGGCTCGACTATCGCCTTGGAGGTACTTCCATGGGCGGGATCCGCGCCCCCGGGCGCGCCGAGGGGCTCGAGCTCCGCCTCGAGGCCGGCGCCGCCATCGACTACGTGGACATCATCCATAACAATCGTCTCGCACGCAGGATTACACCCGTGGACATGCGGCCGGGCGTCGCTGCCCCGGGCGCCGTCGCCACCCCGGCCGCCGCCGCCACCCCGGGGGCCGCTCCCCTGGGCGCCGCCGGCGCCATCCGTACGAAGATCTACCTGGAAGTCGGCTGGGGGCCGCGCGGCCGTCGGGCCCCGTGGGAGGTCGATTTCGGCATCACCGCCGGCGAGATCATCGAGGTGGAGCCCCGTTTTCGCGGTCCGGACGTACTCACACCGGAGCAGGATGGCGACGGGGCGGCGGGCGCGTTCTACTCTCAGTGCAGCTGCCACGACGAGCACAGCGTGCACTTTGAGACGATCACCTACGGAAATCCCACCAGCTCCACCCCCGGCACCCAGGGCGTATGCCTCGACGTGCGCATCCCCCTCGAGGCGAAGATCTGGGCGCGGCTGAACGGCGTCTACAC
>JAWLDL010000312.1:0-3561 GCA_041686675.1 Spirochaetia bacterium
GAAGTGCTGGTGGACCATGCCGACGCCTTTCTTGATGGCGTCCCTGGGGTTGTGGATCCGGACCTGCTCGTCCCGGATGTAGATGTCACCTCCGTCCGGACTGTAGAGTCCGTAGAGGATCTTCATCAGGGTGGTCTTTCCGGCCCCGTTCTCACCGACGAGCGCGTGTATCTCGCCTCGCTGAAGGTCGAACGAGACCGAATCGTTTGCCACCACGCCCGGGAACACCTTGGTGATCCCGTCCATACGAAGCAGCGCCATGCGCTTCCCCTCTTGTTAGCGGAAAACTATGCGGGGCCCGGACGGGCCCCGCCAATCGGAAATCGTGGTTCTTAGAAGGTCTCGTCGGCCCAGTCTGCGAGCTTGTCGTCGTGATCGGGTACGCTGATCTCGCCGTCCACGATCTGCTGCTTGATGCTTTCGAGCTCGTCCCGGTACGGCGCAACCAGATCTTCGTTGTACTCGTGTACCGCATAGCCCACGCCGTCGTCGTCGAGGCCGTAGGTGCTGTATCCGCCGGATACCTCCCCGCCGTTCTCGATGTAGGACTGCGAAAGCAGGAACACCGACTGGTCGACACGCTTGAGCATCGAGGTGAGGATGTGCTCGGCGATTGCGCGGTCCTCCGCCGAGTCCGACTCGGCGAGGATCAGGCCCTGGGCCGAATCGACACCGATGGCCCACTTGTCCTGCTCGGCAGCCGCATTGAAGAGCCCCGAGCCGGAGGCGCCGGCTGCGTGATAGATAATCTCCGCGCCGTCGCGATACATGTCGAGCGCGATGCTGTTGGCCGTCTGCGGATCGCTGAAGGCGGTCGGGTCCTGGCCGATGTACTGCGCCATCGTCATGCCGTCCTCGCGGAGGCTCTCGTTGACGTACATCGCTCCGGCCATGTAGCCGGCGTGAAACTTGTGGATCAACGGAATATCCATACCGCCGATGTAGCCGATGCTCGGGTTCTCGACGTCCATGTCGTCAACGTACATTCCGGCCAGCGCACCGACGAGGAAGGAGCCCTCATGCTCAGCGAAGGAAATCGAGGTGATGTTCGATTCCTCGTCGAGCTCGGGAACAAAGCCGTCGATGAGACCGAAGTGCGTCTCGGGGAAGTCCGAGGCCACCTTCCCGATCACGTCGGTGAACGCAAACCCCACGCCGAAGATGAGCCCGTAGCCGTCCTCGGCCATAACGCGCATCAGCTGCTCACGGTCCTGACCGCCTTCGCGCGGCTCGAGATACTTCATCTCGATGCGGTTCCCGAAATCCACGTCATCCGGATCGTCGGCGATGTAGCCGCTGTACTCTTCGGCTACCTGCACCAGACCGCGGTAGGCGGAGTCGTTGAACGAGTTGTCACCGCGTCCACCGACGTCGAAGACAATGCCGATACGAAACTCGGTCTCCTGCTCCTCGGCTTCGGCGGCCTCTTCTTCGGCCTGGCCGCAGCCTACGAGCAGCACAGCGAGCACAGTCAGAACAGCGATAAGAACTGCCGTCCTTTTCATTTCTACCCCCTTGTGAATGTCACAGAACTATGAGTGTCACCGTACCCGGCCGCCGGGCGGTTGTCAAGCAATCTCGATCGGACAACGGCGGCGACACGTCGGTCGGCAACCGCCTCAGAACCGGATAGGGCGGTGGTTATCTGCAAGCCGCGTAGAGAGATACTCGGTATTCAGACCCAGGTTGTCCGTCAGGCGCCGGACCTGTTCCTCGGCAAGCAGGTTCTCCTCCGCGAAGAGAAACACCAGGGCCTTCTCGGCGATACAGGGAACGCGCAGAGCGTTGGTCATCGTCGGCTCGGCCTCTCCGTAGAGCTCGCGGAAGCTTTCGTAGAGCCGTGATTGCTCGAGGTTCTCGTTGAGCGCCCGCAGTTCCGCCTCGAGCGCATCGGTATGCCCGTACGAGGCCTCCACCCCGAGGGGCTTGAGCACGAGGTAGGTGTATTCCTTGCCGGGCAGGTAGTGATGCTCGTCGCAGCGGGTGCAGTAGTTCGGCTCGGTCGGGCTGTCGGTTGCGGTGTCGCCTCCGACGATGATGAGGGGATCGAAGTAGAGGGCCGGACACTCCTCTCCATCCACCACGTAGTAACGGTAAGTGTAGAAGGAGTCTTTGAGACAGTGGTCGTGCTCGCAGTACGCCGTCAGCGGGAATACGTCGGTGGCGACTTCGAGCAGCATGTTTGCGGTGGAGTTGAAGATGGATCGCCTGAAATTGAGAATGAGCGACGGGAAGATGAAGATGAGGCCCCGTGCCTCCGACTCCCGCCTCACGACGTAGGCAAGTCGCTCATCGTAGAAGGACGCCTCGTCGATGATCCATGTGCCCACCTCGGGATGATCCCTGATGACCTCCTCCAGACCGAAGGAGTCCTGTATCTCGGCGATGTTGTCGCCACACCTCTCGTACCCGCCGCGGTAGGCCAGTGCATCGTCGGGGTAATCGGGAAACCGCTTCCTGTCGAGAGCCGATCGAATGAAAAACACGTGCCGCCGGTCGGCCCCGTCGGTCTTCGTCACCTCGGCGAGCTCCGCCGCCTTGCGCAGGACGATGCGGGAATCCCGCCACACCCGCGAGGAGTACTCCGTCTTGCCCGACCCCATCGGGCCGATGACCAGAATGCGTCTCGAGGGACGGACGAAGTCGAAGTGATTGAAGGCGTGATGGATGCGGACAGCGGGGAATCCGAGGCTCTTGAGAAAGTTCGCCGTATCGGCGTCGTGTCCATGAATCATTCGCACGTTATATCGCAGGCCCGGGCGGTGTCGCAACCGACCTCGGCTTTACCCGTGAGTCCCGGGGCGCGTATACTGAATGTATATGGCGAAGACAATTCTCGTTTCCAACCGCATGTCGACGTCCGTGGCACGTACTGCCGATGGCTTTGAGTTCAAGCAGAGCATGGGCGGCCTCGCAACGGGGCTGAAGTCGATGCATGAGAGGGAAGGCAGCCTGTGGGTAGGATGGAGCGGCCTCGCCGCCGACGAGCTCACCGAGGATGAGTCGGCCCAGATTGCCGATACGCTCAAGCGGGACCACAAGAGCGTTGCCGTGGACCTCACGAGTGACGATCTCGACCTGTTCTACTACGGATTCTGCAACCGCACCATCTGGCCGCTGTTCCACTACTTTCCCACGATGACCGAGTACGAGAACGAGACCTGGGACGCATACGAGCAGGTGAATCGCACCTTTTTCAACCGCGTCATGGAGGTGGCCGACGAGCACGACTACATCTGGGTGCACGACTATCACCTGATGCTCCTGCCGCAGATGCTGAAAGAGGCTCTGCCGCAATCACACATCGGCTTCTTCCTCCACATCCCCTTTCCTTCCTACGAGATCTTCCGGCTTCTCCCCTGGCGCACCGAGCTCCTCAGGGGGCTTCTCGGCGCCGACCTCGTAGGATTTCACACCTATGACTATGCGCGACACTTTCTCTCGAGCGTCCGGCGCATCCTCGCCGCCGAGCATCACATGGCACAGGTGCGCTTCGACAATCGGATGATCAAGGTGGATGCCTTCCCCATGGGCATCGACTACGAAAAGTACTCCACCGCC
>JAWLDL010000313.1:0-3552 GCA_041686675.1 Spirochaetia bacterium
CCTGGTATGAATGGAGAAGCAGAAACGGGCCAGAAACGACAACGAGGATCAGCGCCACACCAAGCGCCTCCTTGAATCGCACACGGGCGTGGCCTGCCCACAGAAGCAGACCGACGACGAGGCCGCCGACAAAGCGGAGGGAGACCAGCAGTCCCTGCTGGGAGGGAGTGAGCTCGAGCGCCCTCGTCATGCGCTCGAGCGCAGCACCGGTCTCCGCGATCTCCATGCCCACAAGGAACATGGTGACGGCGAAAAAGACGAACGAGGCCGGAGAGGCGTGATGCGGTTCGCTTGTGCTCATGCCTCACACGATCGCACAGTTTGTCCGCGTTGTCAGGCTGTAGCTGACCGCGTTCGACGTTTCTTGAATCGTTTGTTGGGGAGGAGAATCAGCATCGCGCCGGTTCCGGCCACCGCCGCAACCAGGTACTGAGAGGCTATCAGCATCGGGAACAGGAGAGGAAGAAACCCGGCCACGATCTGCAGCACACCGCCGATGATGAATAGGCCCGGCGTCCACCACAGTGCGTTCACCAGAAAAGCGGCACCCATGAGGAAGAGCCAGAACACGCCGAGATAAGTAGCGAGAGGAAAGAGCGAGCGTACCTCGAACGAGAGAAATGACACGGCCATTCCCACTGCCACTGTCGTGAGCCACAGCACCAGGATGTTTCTGAGCTTCTTCTGCTTCCACGGCATGTACTTCACCATCGGGACGAATGCTATGACCGAAAGGACCAGCCAGATCCAGTTGGCCCGAAAATCCATGAAGAAATAGTGGGTGGTGAGCCACCCGATGAGCTCGACGATCGCCCAGACGACGAATACGATTCGCGGCTTGTTCCAGAACTTGGCCATAGTATCAGCGCTCCATTTGCAGGAAGTCCCCACATCTCTGAGCGTAAAGGTAGTAATTAGCGAGCCAAGTGTGAAGCGTCTTCCACCGGAACGAGCGGCGGCCCGCGGTGGCGGCCCGCGGCGGCGCGCGGCGGCGTCCGGCGTTCGGAGAACGTGTTCGGCGCGGGACGCAATCGTGTTACAATACGGTCATGACCGACCTTCTCTATCAGACCGACGCATACCTCAAAGAGTTCGACGCAGTGGTGACTGCCGTCGACGAAGATGCACCCGGAATCCATCTCGACCGCACGGCGTTCTACCCCGGTGGAGGTGGTCAGCCGACGGATACCGGAAGCCTGAGGTTCGACGGGACAACCGCGGCAGTCCCCGCGGTGAAGAAGGGCAACCTGCACGTCATCGACGGGGAGCTTCCGGCCGTCGGGACCGAGGTGCACGGCGTCCTCGACTGGGACCGGCGCTATCGGCTGATGCGAACGCACACGGCGATGCACATCCTCTGCGGCGTCGTGTGGCGCGACTACGGCGCGCAGGTCACAGGCGGCAACATGGATCCGCTCTCCAGTCGCATGGATTTCGAGTTCACGCGGCTCGACTCCGAGCTCATCGGTGAAATCGAGGTCAAGGTGAACGAGGAGGTTGCAGCGGCGCGAGACGTGCGGGTAAAGATCCTTCCGCGTGAGGAAGCCTTCCAGATTCCCGACCTGATTCGCACCAAGATCAACCTCCTGCCGGAGGGCATCACCGAGGTGCGGACCGTGGAAGTCGTCGGTCTCGACCTGCAGGCCGACGGAGGCACACACGTGGCAAACACCAGCGAGGTCGGCACGATTCGTCTGCCACGATTCAAGAACAAGGGGGGCGCGAACAAGCGGATCTATGTGGAACTCGAATAGGAGCATGCGTCGGGGAATCGAACGGGTACGCGCAGTTCGCACGAGTCGCGGTGGCGGCTTCCGCGGCGGTGGCGGCTTCCGCGGCGGTTGCCGCTCCGGCCGCCGGGGCTGCGGGCCCCGCTCGGGCCGCGCCGGCGTGTGCCGCGCGGCGGTTCTGCTCACCTGTGCGCTACTGTCGTGGGTCGCCGTCTCCGCTCCGGCCCAGGAGCCGCTGCGTGACGGCTGGGTCCGTTTCGCCCTTGCCGGCCGTTCAGGCATGCCCGGGTGGGGTGCCTCCTCGGTACTCGAGTCGGCGCAGCCCCTTGTGGCCTCGCGGTACGGGCCGGAGAAGGCCCTTGACCGAAACGCGGAGACGGCCTGGGTCGAAGGCGCCGCAGGCGAGGGACTGGGCGAGCGCTACTATCTCTCTCTGGAAAGCCCGCCCGAGGCCCTCGGGTTCGTAAACGGGTACGCGCAGAACCCCAGCCTCTTCGAGAAGAATCACCGGGTCCGTCGCCTTTCGCTTCAGGTCTTTGCGGGCGTGCAGGTGAGCGGCTTTGCAACCGAGCGCGCCGAGCTCTTCGATGCACAGGCGATTACCGACACACGAACCCTGCGCCTTTCGGACGTGATGGACGCACAGCGGGTCCGCCTGCCGTTCAGTCGCCGGAGCATGATCGCCGCGATGGAGGACTTTCGCACCTCCGAAGCGATCAGCACCTGGAGGTTTCCACAGGCCAGCGAGATGGGACTCGACGGCAGCGAAGGGCTTCCGCTGTATTTCCGTTACATTCTCCGCCTCGAGATAGCTGGCGTCTATCGCGGCACCGCCTGGGAGGACACCTGCATTGCCGAAATCTGGGCCGACTACGGAACCGCTGATACCACAGCAATATCCGATGACGGGCGGGCACTCACCATAGAGACGATTGAGGGAGACCGCGTGTCGACGTATGCCGATTCGGAGTCCGTTCTCACCCTCGTTGAGACCGACGGGAACGGCGAATGGGCCATCGTGTTACGTGAGCCTGCCTATCAGGGGGAGGGACGCGTGGAAACCGGCTACGCCGTCGTCCACACGCCCACCGGGCGTGACATCGGCACGACGTTGTTCGGCGACTCCGCCCTTCTCGGTCCGGAGATACTGCCTGTCGGATTCAGCAGCCGGGCGGGAGACACCTACGTGGAGTACGAAAACCTTCGAACGGGAGCGTCCGGACGGGTGCTCTGCAGCCTCTACGCCGAATAGCTCGCTTGCCGCGCAGGGCGGCGTTCGGCTATGCTCTGCAATAGAGATGGGATTTCTTCGACGCATCCTGACCGGTAACTCACGAGGCGAATCCGGACCGCCGGAATCCGGACCGCCGAAACCCGCGACGGCCCGAGAATCCGCTGGTGAGCCTGCCTCTCCTTCGACCGACGCCCCGGCCCTCATCGTGCTCGTCCTCCACGGAGAGCATTCGGATTCGGGCGAGCTGACCCTCCAGGGCTCGATACAGGCAGGCCTTGTAGCCGACGCACTCGCGCCGCAGGCGGCCACCGGGCCGGTCGACGCGGTGCTTGCCTGCGATCGCTCCGGCTGTCGAGCGACCGCGGACCTCATTGCCGGGAAACACAGCGGAATCGAGACAAGCCCCTTCGAAGCGCCCGGCGACACGGACGGCCTCCTCGGGACCCTCCAGGACCTTCAGCGGCGGTACGCCGGCCGCGCGGCCGTCGTAGTGGTCGACGAAACGCTGCTCCACCGCATCCTCAGCACGCTCGAGGGCCTCCCACCGGAGGAGAGCACCCCGCCGCGCATCGAGGCGGCAAGCATCAC
>JAWLDL010000314.1:0-3523 GCA_041686675.1 Spirochaetia bacterium
CTGCGGTCTCGTCATCGATGCCTACTTCTCCGGGACGAAGATCAAGTGGCTCCTCGACAACGTGGAGGGCGCCCGGGAGAAGGCTGAGCGCGGCGAGCTGATGTTCGGCACGGTCGACACCTGGCTGATCTGGAAGCTCACCGGCGGCGAGGTCTACGTCACCGACTACTCCAACGCCTCCCGCACGATGCTCTTCAACATCCAGAACCTGGACTGGGACGACACACTACTCGACGCTATGGACGTACCTCGCTCGATGCTTCCCGAGGTCAAGGAGTCGAGCTTCATCTACGGCCATACCGCAGCCGACACGTTCGGGGGCGCGAGGATTCCCATAGGCGGCGCCATCGGAGACCAGCAGGGAGCGCTTTTCGGGCAGGCCTGCTTCGAGCCGGGGCTGGCGAAGAACACCTACGGGACCGGAAGCTTTGTCCTCATGAACACCGGCTCGGACCCCATTGCTTCGCAGACCGGACTTCTCACCACGATGGCGTGGGGGATCGACGGGAAGGTCGAGTACGCGCTCGAGGGGGCAATCTTCGTCACCGGGGCGGCGGTGCAGTGGCTGCGCGACGAGATGCACCTGGTAAACGACGCGATGGATACCGAGTACTTCGCCACCAAGGTGGAGGACTCCGGCGGCGTATACATGGTGCCCGCCTTTGTGGGCCTCGGCGCCCCGCACTGGGACATGTACGCCCGCGGCGCCATTGTGGGCCTCACGCGCGGGACGAGCAATGCGCACGTCATCCGCGCAACTCTCGAGTCGATCGCCTACCAGACACGGGACGTCATCGAGTGCATGGAGACGGATTCGGGCATAGAGACGAAGGAGCTCAAGGTCGACGGCGGGGCATGCGCCAACGACTTTCTCATGCAGTTCCAGTCCGACATTCTCGGGGTCCCGGCCATCAGACCGAAGATCATCGAAACCACCGCGCGGGGCTCGGCGTTTCTCGCCGGTCTGGCAGTGGGTTTCTGGAAAGACAAGAAGGACATCCTCAACAACTTCGACGTGGACCGCACGTTCAAGCCCGACATGGAGGCGTCTCGCCGGGACGCGTTGTACGGGGGCTGGAAGAAGGCCATCGATCGGGCCCGCGACTGGGAGGAGAAAGAGTAGGACATCGCCGGGGGAACGGGCCCCGCGGCATCGCCGGGGGCCGGGCGGACGGCCGGCGCCCCGGCCCCGCAGCATCGCCGGGGGCCGGGCGGGCGACCCGCGGCCGGGCCGGCCCGCATGCGGCTCGGGAGCCGGTCTACCCCGACCAGTTCCCCGCTTCCGAGAGCAGGCGCGCCTCGATGATCTTGCGGAATCGTCGCGCCTCACTTGATTCGGGCTCGAGCTCGAGCGCTGCGTCGCAGTCGCTGAGCGCTTTCTGATAGTTCCCCATGTCGAAGTAGACCTGCGCGCGGGCAAACAACGAGTCGAAGCGGCCGTAGTCCAGCTGGAGGCAGCGGTTGAGGTCCGACAGCGCCTCTCGGAATGCCCCCTGGAGCCGATGGACCATCCCGCGATAGTAGTAGGCCTTCCAGTTATCGTCGTCGAGCTCCAGTGTGGCGGAGAAGTCGGCAACTGCGCGCTCGTATGAAGACATGGCGAAAAATGCCATCCCCCGGTGTATCAGCACGATTGCACGGAGATGAGAAGTGATCTCCGAATCGAGAATCTCGCCGTAGAGCTCTACCGCCCGCTCGAACTCGTACTGGTTATGCGCGTGGAGCGCGCGCAGCAGTTGTGACTCGATCGTGTCTGAGGCGATGCCGAGCCGTGACGGATCCATCAGGTCCGGCGGCTCACTCTCCTCGGGCCGGCCCTCGGAGGGGTGCTCGAGGGGCAACCCCGAGGTGCGCTGGATCTGATTCCAGAACTGACGGCGTCGTTTGAAGAGCTCCGCATGCAGGCTGCGGTGATAGTCGCGTATCTCCTGGAAGATGATGTCGGCGAGAGTGAGGTTGGCGTTGAGGGCCGCGAGCTTGCGCTTCAGCGGCTCTTCGAAGGGAGCGTTGTCCGCCTTGTACACGAGCTCGTGCTCTACCTCGGCCCAGGCATCCTGCAGGATGGTTCGCAGCTGAATCTCGCACTGCGGCTCCGCATCGAGCTCGAAGTCGGCATATTCCTCATGAGGGATTCGCACGAGGAGATGGGTTGATTCATACCCGAACTCTCTGGAGGAGAACTCCGCACCCTTGTGCTCGACCTCGAGCACCTCATAGGCATCCGAGAGGATCTGCTCCACCCGGGTGAGATCGCCGAGAAAGGGGCAGACGACGCGCAAACCGAAAAGGTCGGGAATACTCACCTCGCCCGGCCGCTGCGCTTCTTCGCCGGCCTCGGGGGCCGCGCCGCTGCCGGCGGCCCGGGCGGGCGCAGACCGCGCCCTGGCGAGCAGCTTGGCGTAGAGGCTGTCGAAAGACTTGATGCGCGACTTGATGGTCGGGTGCAGATGTGAGGCCTCGAGGGTGCGCCGTACCCCGGAGACGGCACGATCGAGAACCTCGCGGTAGGTGGACTCCGAGTCCTGGTATCGTGCCTTGAGCGTCGTACGACTGACGAGAGGAAGCTCGATGCGGTTCATGAGAACCACTATAACACGGCGTTATCGGCCCGTGTCTGCGAGGGTGTAGAGCTCGAATCTATTATGAACGCCGAGCTTGCGATACCCGTTCGATCGGTGTTTCTTCACCGTTACGGGAGCGATTGCGAGATGTTCGGCAATTTCCCTGGCCGTGCTGCCGTTGAGGGTGAGCTCGAGTATCTCCACCTCGCGGGTGGTGATGCTCCGCCCCTTGATGACTCGCCGGGGCAGCTCCCGCCAGGCGCGTGCACCGTACGACGCAACGCGGCCGGTCGCCTCCGCAGAGGGCGGCCGAATCGACGCGCGCTTCGCAGCAGTGCCCGGGGGCGTGTAACCGGCTCGTTCGGTGTCGCCGGCTCGCTCCGTTTCGCCCACCTCCCGCAGGAGACACACGTAGCCGCGGTCGCGGCCGCAGGCAAGCAGCGGAGCGACAGAGGCCTCGAACACACGATCAGCCTCCACGCCGGCGAAGGTGAGGGTGATGATGGCGAACAGGGGTCTGTTCCCGGAGAGGCTCTCCGAAGCGAGGGTGCGAAAAGCGTCCTCCGCCTGTCGATAGCCGGCGCCGGAAAGACAGGTCGCAAGCGGAGCTCCTCTGCGACACCGCTGTCCTTCCCGGAAGCGAGCCGCCAATGAGGGGCTTGCGTACTCGACTGTGAGCTCGCGATCGAGGATAAGGATCGGGTCTGCCGCCACGTGGAGAAAGGCACGCGCTTCAATGCCGGTGTCACGCGCCCGACCTGAGGCGACGATTCTCTCGAGTACCACCTCGTCGGAGAGCACGAGCCGATTCAGTACCGCATCGAGCTCATCACTGTTATCACCGGCGGTGCCTGCGTTACCGGCAGACACTGGCGGGGATCCCGCAACCAGGGACTCCGAGGCACAAATTCGCGAGAAGCCCCGATGGAATGCGCCCAGGCCGCGCCGGGGGATGTGCTCCA
>JAWLDL010000315.1:0-3515 GCA_041686675.1 Spirochaetia bacterium
TGGCACGCGGGGGCGGGCCTCCGAGCACCTCTCCGGGTGTTCGAGCTCGAGCTGCAGGTCCGCTCGGTGGGCACCGAGATCGCGGGCGTGTTCGACGGCAGAGGTATCGGCGCGACGCTGGCGCTGGCGCTTGGGTACTGAGCCGCAGTCGAATCTCCTTGCCTCACCGCGCGTGAGCGGTGATAATCACGCGCGGAGGATCGGGTGTCGGACAGAAGACAACGACGGAAAGAGGCGAAAGCGGCGCGGGCGGAGGGGGAGGCGCGGCGGAGGCGAACGCGCGTCGTTTTGACGGCAGGCGGAGCGGTTGTGGTACTGGCGGTGGCGGCTGTGATAGTCGTGTCGGTGGTACGGCGGCCCGCGCCGCGCATTCTTTTTTCAGGACTCACGGAGACACAGGTGGGTTTCGCGGCGGAACACTTGCGCGGGCTCGATGCCGAGTTCATGCGCGATGATACGGAGTTCCTGACCGGTGACGCCTCCGCTGACCTCTTGATCGCTCCGCGTGGCAGAGGCATAACCGCAGAGCCATCGGAGCTCGCCCCCGTTCCCCCCGAAAACTTCGATCTCCTTCCCGTCTCCGTTCGCGCCGTCGGCCGAGTGGACGGCGAGGAGAAGCTTCTCCCTGTCGCTCTCGACCATGTCGAGCTTCTGTACCGACATGGCGCCTTCGCGGAGCGCGGTGTTCTGGTGGACGGACGGGTACAGAGTCTCGACGGTCTCGAGACGGTTGCGGCCGATTTCGTGGAGCCGGGTTTCTTTCCCATCGTCGTCGCGGGTGGTGAGGATACGGCCATGCTCGATTTCGTCTCGGTGCTCACTCTGAGCCTCGGCGGCGTCGATGCGTACCGGCAGCTTCTCGATTATCTGTGGGCGAATGAAGTGAACGAAGACACGTTGTTCACGCGCGATCTCGACAGCGGGTGGAATCTGCAAGAGACGATCAGGACGATGCAGGAGTGGCGAGCTACCGGCATCATCCATCCCCAGTGGGCGCGGCTCGAAGGCGAGGATGTCCTGGCTTTTGCTGAGGCACAGCGGGCCCTGGCCGTCGTGATGCGGCTATCAACCCATCGCTCATGGCCGGTCTACGTGCTTCGCCGCTGGCGAACGAGTCCATTCCCCTACGACGACCCGCGGGCGGCCGGAACCGGACTGGTGGCCCCGGTCTTTGTGGGTGCCGTCCCCTCGGACTCGCCATGGCGTGAAGAAGCCCTGGAGTTACTTCCGCGGCTCGTGGAGGCCGACTTCCAGAACGAGGTGGTGCAGCGCTGGCGTCTCGCCCCGGTCAACAGCACCGCCGAGGCCCTCGACCGGGAGTCCGCGGAGGTGCGGTTCTGGGCCGCGGCATCCCGGGATATTCTGCCGTCGCTCGCCGATGCGCTGCCGCCGGAGACCGCCGCCGCACTCGCCGAAGCGGTGCGGGGGCGGGCGGGGCGGTAGGGCAGAGGAGGCTGTCTCTGTATCACCGGGTACCGGGTCGACCTACTCGGGTATCCACCCCCCAAACTCCAGGTTCGTGCCGAGGTAACCGACTACCGGGCGATCGTTGGAATCGAAGTCCAGGTTGACCTGCTTGAACATCAGACTTCCACCCTGCGGCGGGGTAATGGCGGGCACATTCAAGTATTCCCACTCTCCGGTGGTGAATCCATTCTCGACGCCTGCGGGGACGTTGCCGCTTGTAACGCCGGACAGGCTGTACGCCAGCTTGACCGAATCCCGTTGCCCGCTTTCGGAGCTATTGAAATAGGCGATATAGGGAATGATGTCGCCACCATTCTCTAACACCTCGATTCTCGTCCACAGTCCTACGGAGAACGAAGAATCGACTGTTACATGATTCAACGTCGTACTGTCGTACGCGTCAATGAACATGTAGGAGAGATCGGCCTCTGCTCCATCGTAGGCGGAGAGGTGAATGCCGTCATTGCTGTCCAGGGTCATTGAAACGTAGTTCCCTACGTATTCAGGAAAGGTGATTGGCGAGTCTATCCAGGTCACCGCTCCGGTAGGACTCGATCCGTCCACGGGACCATCCGAATACCTGAGTTTGAGCCGACCGGCAGACTCATCGTAGTAAACGATGATCACTCGGAAGTCGTCAGTAACCGCCATGTCGAAGTACCGTGAGGCGTCACTGGCGGCCGTGATGCGTCCTGAGGTATTCGAGTCCGTGATATTCGCGCGCTGCGCGTAGGCATCGCCTGTTGAAGACGTTCCACCCGAGTAGAGCGCAGCGGTCCCTCCGCCGGTTACATCAGTCCCGACGCGCAGGTTCCGGAAGACGAGGTTCCGGTCCGTTGTGTTATCGTCGTAGTACAGCATGTAGACCTTCGCGTGAGAAGTAGTGGAGTCCCCTATAGCCGCCATTCGCGGATTTTGGTATCGACCCAGCAGAAGCCCTTCGCCGAAATTCACTGTCTCGAGAGTTACAGAGTTGTTGTTGGCATCCTCCGAATTGCTGCCGTCATAGCCTCCGAAGCCGATACCCGTTCCCCAACCTTTTCCGTCGGCGTAGAGCTCGGCATAGCGGTCGTAGATGAACGACATCCCGCCGTTGTCGCGATTGTAAACGCTGAGATGGTAGAAACGGCCGGCGTCGTCCCGGGCCATACCCATCTGATCCCAGATGGATGCCTTGATGAGATACTCGGTGGTGAGTTCGGCTCCGCTACCGCCGTCAAACCTCGCGCGCTGCGGCATGGCGTAGGATCCATAGTAGTTTCCGGCTCCGGTTCCCGGGGCGAGGCCGACGTTCGTATTCGGACCGCCGGTGAAGTCGACATAACCGAAGACCGGATCATCTCCGTCCAGCAACATCTCCGGGTAGTACCCGTTTTTCACGCCGGTATCATGCATCTCGAAGAAGCGCAGGTAACGGTCGTCAGTAAACGTCAGATTCTTTGTCTCGAATCTGTCCGGTTCCCTGTTGGGAAGCTCTTCCGGTGTATTGAGATCCGGGTAAGAACCCCTGGCATCATTGTCGTTGACGTTATTGACCGACCTGATGTCATTGGTGAAGACCTCCAGATAGCCTGATGCAGTGCTGTCGTTGGAAAGCGAGAATGACCGGTATGTGGCCGTGTCAACGCCGGAATACGCGAGCCCGACACCGGAAGTACTGGTAATCCCCGCGCCCACGGTAGTGGAATCAACAATCCTCACCGCGTTTGGATCAAGATTGAAGCCCGTCACGGAAATGAAGGTGGGATCCGTACCCTGAATGATCGAGTACCGCCCTCCGGCGGAACGTATGTTGTTGTCCTTCAGACCGCCTGAGTTTCTGTTGGGAGTGGCGATCGCGGTAATATACGGCACTACATCGAACTGATAGCTCGGCACGTTGTTCGCCGTCACATCGCCCGGCACTGCGTTCTCGGTCTCGCTCGAAGCGTTGGTGTTGGTGCCGGCGGTCAAACTGCGCTTGTCCACGGCCAGTGCACGGATGATGGTATCCACTGCGGCGACGCCGCTGACCCGGGAGCTGTCCCAGTCGAGCTGCCAGCTGACCT